>CALDMI010000346.1 GCA_937914815.1 uncultured Clostridia bacterium | reverse complement strand
TTTTGTCGAAAAACGCGGTAAAAAATGTTGAATTATACTTGACAAGAATTTTTTCTGGGTGTATAATTCATGTTAACAATTTTATTCATATATTATTAATTAATTATTTACTGCATTTTAATCTTCAAAATGACAAAATACGGGCGACCGACCCTATCATCCCGGCGGCATGCATAAAATCCCGCCAACTCCCCGATTGCCAATCTCCAATTGCCAATTGCTAACCGCCAATTGCAAATTGCAAATTGCTAATTGTTACCCGCCCCATTGCTCATTGTGAAAGAACGGAGGCAAAAAATTTGAAAAAAGCAAAACATCTCTTCCCTCTCCTGCTCCTCCTGCTCGGAATAGCGGCGGCGCTCTCCGCCTGCTCCGGCGGGGGCAGAGACCTCACCGGAATGGTGAAGGTCGTCTACGAGCTCGAGGGCGGGATCTACCAGAACTGTGACCGCGCGGTGACCCAGTACTATGAGCACGGTGACGGCGCCGTCCTCGCGACCGACCCGGAGACGCTCTCAAAGCGACAGATAACCCGCTCCGGCTACACGCTCGAGGGCTGGTACCGCGAAAAGGCGGTGAGCGGCGAGAATGTCACATACTCGGGAAAATGGAACTTCGCAACCGACAAGGTACCGGAGGACGGGCTCACCCTCTATGCCCGGTGGGTGCGCGACATCCGCTATACGTACGAGGTGTGTTACCTCGACGATGACGGGAACACCGTTGTGCTCGACTCCTATGACACCGACGCGGGAAAGCCGTTCAACAACTACTACGCAAATCTGTTCGGCAAGCTCCGCACCGGGTACACCGCCCTCGACGGCGTGTATGACCGTGACGGCAACGAATGGGACACATCATTCACACACCCCGGCGGAGACGAGGACACAGCGGTTCAGGTCTACCTGCACTTCATCAAGGGAACATACAAGCTCGTCCATAATGTGAGCGAGCTTCTGACCGCGAAAACGCAGAACATCTACCTCGTCAACGATATAGATTTCGAGGGCGGCTCCTTCGGCGGTTTTGACAGCTATCGCGGGACAATCGAGGGCAACGGATATGCGATAAAGAACTTCCGGCTCTCATACGACAATACGAAGAGCGGACTTGTGAACGACCCGGACCTGAGCGACGAAGGCGGACTTCTCAGAATAGGTATATTCCGCGAGCTCTCCGGCGCGACGCTGCGAAATGTGTCCTTCACCGACTTTACGATAGACGTGAATGTCGGCTACCCGGCGACAAAGACGATAATAATCGCCCCGCTCGCAGTCAAGGCGGAGAATACCGTGCTTGAAAACGTGAGCGTCAGCGGCTCCTACACGGTGACGAAGCTCCCCGAGAGCCTCGACCGCGAGAGCCTCCGTATCTCCGGGGGCGCGATATACTACCTGCCCGAGGGCGACAGCACGGACACCTCCTCCGTCATGGTGACATTCACGGCGGCGGACAGCACGGCAGAGTAAAAAGTCGCGTCACAAAGGCAACCGGTGCGGCAGTGTAAAGCGTCTCGCCGCAAATCAGATAACCAAAGGGGCACCCCCCGCCCAAAAACCATATAAAAAACACAAGGAGAAACCGAAAAAATGAAAAACAACCTCAAAAAGATCATCGCGCTCTTCCTCTGCGGAGTGCTCATGGCGACGATGGCGATAACCCTTGTCGGTTGCGGAAACGACAAGACAATCTACGACAACGAGAGCGACGCGCTCGTCTTCTCGACGCTCGAAGTCGACAAGGTGTTCAATCCCTTCTTCTCGACCTCAGGAACCGACAGCAACGTCGTCGGCATGACGCAGATATCCATGATAACGAACGACAAGGAGGGCAACCCCGTCTGGGGTGACGACGAGGCAGTCGTCGCAAAGGATGTCCAGATAGTGACAACCGGAACCGCCGATGTCGATCAGAAGACAACCTACTACTTCGTTCTGAAGAACAACGTCCGTTATTCAAACGGCTCCTACCTCACGATAAAGGACGTTCTCTTCAACTTCTATGTCTACCTTGACCCGGTCTACACCGGCTCGAGCACCATATACTCCACCGACATAGTAGGTCTCAAGGAGTACCGCACGCAGACCGCAGACGAGAACGAGCAGAAGAATTTCATGCTCCAGTTTGAAATCAGCGCAAACGCCCGCATAGACGCGCTCGTCGGCGCGGCGGAGGCGATACTCGAGGACGACGCGAACAAGGGACTGAACTCCGACGGCTTCCGCGCGAAGCTCGAGGAATACAAGAACGAGAACGGCGACAGCTACGCGCACATCGTCGAGGATTACGACAGGGCACTGAAGCTCTTCTCCGAGGAGCTCGAGAACGACTGGTCGAACTCGCTTAACTCCTACGACACGATAACCTTTGCCGACAAGGACGGCAAGGTCTACAAGAACCTCCTTACCACCGACGTTGAGGCGTTCCTCTACAACGAGGGCTACATCACGTGGAGCAAGAAGGACGCGAAGCTCACCTACGGCGCGGGCGACCCCGCGGCGGTGAAAACCTGGACAAAGGAGCGCGCGATAAACTTCGTCTACAACGCCAACATTCCCGACAGCATCGGAAACATAATCCAGTACTGGGGCACCGCGCAGAACCTCTTTACCGAGCTCACGAACCTTGAGCTCGAGGCGGCGTTCTCAGGGAAGACAAGACAGTATGAGAACATCTCCGGAATAAAGTTTGCAAACCGCACCTCCCCCGTCACGGTAAACGGCACCGAGTACGGCGTCCCGACCTATGCGGAGGACGGTCACGTGACCTCCGGTAACGAGGTCCTCTCAATAACCATAAACAACGTCGACCCCAAGGCTATCTGGAACTTTGCAATATCCGTCGCGCCCATGTACTACTACTCGGATGAGGAGCACATCGCGGCGTTTGACTACGAGAGCAACTTCGGCGTCGAGTACATGTCCCCCTCGTTCATGACCGATGTCATAAAGAGCCCCTCCAAAATAGGCGTCCCGGTCGGTGCCGGAGCCTACGCCGCGTCAAAGTCCTCCGGCGGACTTGAAAACGTCTCCGCGGGCGACTTCTACGACAAGGGCGTTATATACTTTGAGCGCAACCCCTACTTCATAATGGGAGAGGCGAAGATAAAGAAGGTCCGCTTCCAGGTCGTCTCCTCCCAGCAGATGCTCAATACCCTCTACAATAAGTCGATAGACTTTGTCGAGCCGAATGCAAAGCCCGAGACGATAGACGAGCTCGACCAGAAGAAGAGCCTCGGCATAGGCTACACCCGTATACAGACCTCCGGCTACGGCTACATAGGAATAAACGCCGGAAAGGTGCCGGATATGGGCGTGCGCCAGGCGATAATGCACAGCATAAACACAAAGGAATGTGTCGACTACTACAAGAACACGGCAACGGCTATCTACCGCTCAATGTCGCAGGCAAACTGGGCATATCCGAACGGCGCGACGGCATACTACCCCTACATCGGCGGCGCGGTGCCCGAGGATCTCTCGGTTGTCAACCCCGCATACCGTGACTACGTAACCTCTCTCGGAAAGAAAGCCGGAGATACCCTGACCGACGATGAGCAGAGCGAGTTCATAGCTCTCCTTGTCGAGGGCGCGGGCTACTCGAAGAACGGCGACGGAATCTACCAGAAGGGCGACCACGTCCTCAAATACACCTTCACAATAGCCGGCGAGGAGACCGACCACCCGGCATGGCAGGCACTCTGGCATGCGGGCGAGTTCCTCAATGCAAACGGCTTTGACATCAATGTCACGACCGACGCAAACGCCCTCAAAAAGCTCGCCACCGGCGACCTCACAGTCTGGGCGGCGGCATGGGGCTCCACAATCGACCCCGATATGTATCAGGTCTACCACAAGGATTCGACGGCTACCTCCACGTGGAACTGGGGCTACCGTCAGATAAAGCAGAATGTCGGCGGAAAGTATGACGCCGAGCTCGCGCTGATAGACGACCTCTCCGACCTTATCGACGCGGCGCGCCGCACAAACGACAAGGAGGAGCGCGCCGACCTCTACTCCCGCGCCCTCGACATAGTGATGCAGCTTGCAATAGAGCTCCCGACCTATCAGAGAGACGACCTCTTCGCCTACAACACCGACAAGATAGACGTCTCCACAATGACGCCCGAGGAGGACTGCAGCCCCTATAAGGGTCTGACAAGCGACCTCTACCTCATCTCCCTTATCACCGCGCGGTGATACGCGGGCTCCGCGGCGGGGCAAAAATCCCCGCCCGGTGTGTCCGACTAACAACTGGATTGGAAGAAACAAATGTTTAAGTACATCGTAAAGCGACTGCTGATATCGATTTTAATTCTTATCGGCGTGTCGCTGATAATCTATACAATGGTACGCCTCATGCCCAACGACTACGTTGACCGCAAGTTCGCGGCACAGCTCGGCACCGGGGCGGTACACGAGGAGGACATCCTCCGCTTCAAGGAATTATACGGTATCGGCGACTCCTCGTTCAAGGGGATAATCGGCGGCTACCTCAAATGGATAGGCAATCTCGCGCGCGGCGACCTCGGCGTCTCCTTCAAGTATGAGAAGCCGGTGGCGCAGGTCATAGGCGAGAACATGTGGATCTCCTTTGCGATAGCCGTGATAGCCACAATCCTGCAGTTCCTTATCGCAATCCCACTCGGAATATCGAGCGCGACGCACCAGTACTCGGTAAGAGACTACACCGTGACGGTGTTCACGATGATAGGTCTCTCGCTCCCGACCTACTTCTTCGCGGCGATAGTCATAAAAATATTCTCGGTTGACCTCGGGTGGCTGCCGGCGAGCGGACTCATAACCGCGACGAGCAACTTCCCGGACACATTCGCCGGGCACATGCAGGAGCTCGGCGACATGATAGTCCACCTGATACTCCCAATTTTCGTTAGCGTCATACTCTCGATAGGCGGTCTCATGCGCTATACGAGAACAAACACCCTTGAGGTCCTCGGCGCCGACTATATACGCACGGCGAGGGCAAAGGGACTCTCGGAAAAGACGGTAATATACAAGCACGCGTTCAGAAACACCCTGATGCCCCTCGCTACTCTCCTCGCCGGTATTCTTCCCTCCCTTTTCGGCGGAATGATGATAACCGAGCAGGTGTTTGCGATAGACGGTATCGGGCGGCTCGCCTATCAGGCGCTGCGCGACGGTGATATACCGTTCGTAATGGGCTATAACATGTTCCTCGCGGTTCTTACGATAATAGGAACTCTTTTCTCCGACATCATGTATTCGATTGTCGACCCGCGCGTAAAACTCGGAAAGTGAGGCGAAGATTATGTCTGAAAACGAAAACTTAAACGACATCGCCGAGCTTTCGGTAAGCGACGAGGCGGCAGAGGAAGAAACCGTATTCGAGGACACCTATAAGGAGATGAGCCCGATACGGCTGGTTCTCCGCCGTTTCTTCCGCTCAAAGCTCTCGATAGTCGGGCTTGTCATGATAGTCTTTCTCTTCCTCTTCTCATTCCTCGGACCGGTTATATATAACACATGGGGCGAGGAGACGGTGGACAGAACCACCGTCATAAACACGATTTACACAACCTACACGACAAAGGACGCAGACGGAAACAAGATAAGCGTCATCGAGGTGCTCGAGCACGAGAGCGGCACGAACTCCTACGCCGCCCCGGGCAATAACGGTCACCTCCTCGGCACAGACGACAAGGGCATGGATGTCTTCGTCCGCCTCATGTACGGCGGCAGAATATCCCTGACGATAGGCTTTATAGTCGTTATTCTCGAAACCCTCATAGGAATAATTCTCGGCGGTCTCGCCGGGTATTTCGGCGGCTGGGTTGACCAGCTCATAATGAGAATAGTCGATATATTCAACTGCGTACCCGTCCTCCCGATACTCCTTATCGCCTCCGCGGTCATAGACTCGTGGGAAGTAGAGCCCGACAAGCGGATATACATACTCATGGTGATAATCACGATATTCAGCTGGAGCGGCGTCGCGCGCCTCGTGCGCGGGCAGATACTCTCGCTCCGCGAGCAGGAGTACATAACCGCGACGGAGGTAATGGGACTCCCGACGTGGAGAAAGATATTCCTCCACCTTATCCCGAACGTAATGCCGCAGCTGATAGTCTCGATGACCCTCGGTCTCGGCAGCGTCATACTCTATGAGTCGACGCTCAGCTATCTCGGTCTCGGCGTCCAGTTGCCGAAGGCGGCGTGGGGTACCATGATAGCGACGGCGAACGACCCGCAGGTGCTCAGCTACCACGTCAACATGTGGCTCCCCGCCGGATTTATGATAGTCATAGCCGTCCTCGGCTTCAATTTCATAGGCGACGGTCTGCGCGACGCTATGGACCCGAAAGCGAGGAAATGACCGTGAAGAAAAACGATAACTACATATCAATAAAGGAGAGCCGGCGCATTATCCGCGAGAACATCAGAAAGATGAAGTTCTACGAGGCGGAAAAGCGGCGCCCGAAGACGCTCTCCGAATATACATCCCCGATGCGCGACAACGATAATCTTATCGAGATAGACGGGCTCAAAACCTGCTTTTTCACCGATAACGGAACCGTCATGTCGGTAAACGGCGTCTCGTTCGATATTCCCAAAGGAAAGATAGTCGGCGTCGTCGGCGAGTCCGGCTGCGGAAAGTCGGTCACCTCCCTCTCGGTAATGCAGCTTGTGCAGGCTCCGCAGGGGCAGGTCGTCGAGGGTCAGATACGCTTCAACTCCGGAGAGCTCGGAAAGACCCCGGACGGGCACGACATAGCCTATGATATAGCGAAGACCCCGACGAGCGAAATGTACAAAATCCGCGGCAAGGACATCACGATGATATTCCAGGAGCCGATGACGAGCCTCAACCCCGTGTTCACAATAGGCTATCAGCTCGACGAGGTGTCCTTCCTCCACTCCCCCGGAATATCGAAAGAGGACGCAAAAAAGGTAAGCATAGACATGCTCCGCAAGGTCGGAATATCGATGCCGGAGCACACGTATGAGAGCTACCCGCACGAGCTCTCCGGCGGAATGAGACAGCGCGTCATGATAGCTATGGCTCTCGCCGGCGACCCGAAGCTCATAATAGCGGACGAGCCGACAACCGCCCTCGATGTCACAATTCAGGCACAGATACTTGAGCTTCTCCGTGATCTCCAGAAAAAAGAGGGCTGCTCCATAATGCTTATAACCCACGACCTCGGCGTTATTGCCGAGATGGCGGACGAGGTTGTGGTCATGTACGCCGGGCGCGTTATAGAAAAAGGCACGGCGCGCGACATATTCCATAACCCCCTGCACCCCTACACAATAGGGCTCCAGAAATCGAAGCCCATGATAAATACCGACACTACCGAACCGCTCTATTCGATACCCGGGCAGGTGCCGAACCCGATAAACCTGCCGGATACCTGCTACTTCCGCTCAAGGTGCGGGCAGTGCATCGGCGCGTGCTCCGGTAAGTACCCCGACGGGGTACAGGTGACAGACACGCACTGGGTGTCATGTTACCTCTATTCTGACGGAAAGGAGAAACGCGCGAATGGCGGAAAATAAAAAGGCAGGTACTGCCTCAGAGAATAAAAGCACCGCGGCAAACGAAAGCGGCGCAGGCGGGACCGGAAAGCAGAAAAACGAAATACTCCGGGTCGAGCACCTGAAAAAATACTTTCCGATAGAGACCGACTTCTTCGGCAGACCGACGCGGTGGCTCCGCGCGGTGGACGACATATCTTTCTCGCTTGACAAGGGTACGACGATAGGCGTCGTCGGCGAGTCCGGCTGCGGAAAGACGACCCTCGGGCGCACTATCCTCCGGCTCTACGACACGAACGGCGGAAAGATTTACTTCGAGGGCGAGGACATAACGAACCTCCGCCGCCGGGATATGCTGAAATACAGAACCGATATACAGCTGATATTCCAGGACCCCTATTCGAGCCTCCCGCCGCGTATGACCGTCGGAAACATTATATCCGAGGCGGTGCGCGTGCACCACATCGTCCCGGCAGAGGAGGTACACTCCTATGTCCTCGACATAATGAAGAAATGCGGACTCCGCCCCCAGTTCTACGACAGATACCCGCACGAGTTCTCCGGAGGACAGCGGCAGAGAATATGTATAGCCCGCGCACTGGCTGTGAAGCCGAAGCTCGTCATATGCGACGAGCCGGTCTCCGCCCTTGATGTCTCTATCCAGGCACAGATAATAAATCTTCTGAAAGAGCTCCAGAAAACGATGGAGCTGACCTATGTATTCATATCCCACGACCTCTCGGTCGTCAAGTACATAACCGACAGAATACTTGTCATGTACCTCGGCAACATGATGGAACAGGGCGACACCGCCGCGATATTCAGAAATCCCCTCCACCCGTACACCCGTGCGCTGTTTTCGGCGGTGCCGGTGCCGGACCCGGATGTGAAGATGAACCGGATAATCCTCGAGGGAGATATCCCCTCCCCCGCAAATCCACCCTCGGGCTGTAAGTTCCACACGAGGTGCTCGGAGTGCCGTGGAGTCTGCACACAGCTCCAGCCGGAGTATACGGAGGCGGAGCCCGGGCACTTCGTCGCCTGCCACCTCTGTGACAGGAACATAATGGACCACCCGGAGAAGTACGACCTCTCGCCCTATGTACCGCCGGTACAGGTTGAAAAGAGCGAAGAGGACGCAGAGAATAGCAACTGACAGGCATGAAGAAAAGTAACAAAAAGCAAAAAAAGGTTTACATTGACGACGGACATACGGTCTACGATATGTCCGGGCTTACTGGCAAGGGAGACGACACGAAGAGCGGGCGCAATATCTCGCTCTCAAGAAAAGAGAAGCACGCGGCAATACGCGCCGCCCTCATAACCTACCTCCCCGCCCTCATAACCGGCATAGTCTGCTTCGGGCTCGCTATGCTGCTTATGCGCCTGTGGCTCATGTAAACTTCCCCACACAAAAAGGAGAACTCAATGCGTAATAAAATTCTGGTGCTGCTCCTCGTTCTCGTCATGGCGCTCCCGCTCGTGCTCGCGGCATGCAGCGGACTGCCGACCGGGACTACGGACGACGGCAGCGACACCTACACAAAAAATCAGCTCCAGATACTGAGAAGCGACTTAAAGCTCTCACAGGAGCAGTCGCTCTCCCGTATAAAGGCTGAATACCTTCTGAAAAACAACGGCTACAGCGACAGCGACAGCATAGTGGCGATAATCACCCTGCCGGGAAAGGCGGTCATTGACGGCTATCTCGAGAACGCGGGCGACGCCGCCGATGTCGCCGACTACGCAAAGACCGAGGCGGGCGATAAAATCCTCTCCGCGGCGAACGCCGAGCAGGACGCCATGATAAAGCGCCTCGCCGAGGCGGGTCTTATATCCGAGGTCCTCTACCGCTACACCACGATAACAAACGCGATAGCGGTAAAGACCACATACGGTAACTTCAAGGAAATAGGCGGCGTCTCCGGGGTGTCGAACACGATACTCTCCGAGACCTACAACCGCCCGCAGGCGGTAGAGGGCACAGACGCCTCCGCAATAGTCAACCCGGTCGACGTCTACCCGACGGGTATCTTCAACTCCGCCTCCGCCGTCTCGGCGAGCGGGGAGAGATTCACCGGAAAGCACACCGCGGTGGCAATTCTCGACTCCGGCTTTGACTGTGAGCACACGGTGTTCTCGAAAATGCCGTCCGGAGAGCTCCTCATAACTCCGCAGGATGTCTCAAAAATACTCGCGGGGACGACGGCAAAGGCGCTCTGCCCCTCCCTTGAGCTCCTCGACGTCTACTACAACAACAAAATTCCCTTTATATTTGACTACGCCGACAAGGACAAGAACGTAAATCCCTACGACTCCGAGCACGGAACCCATGTCGCCGGAATAATCGGTGGCTCGGACGATGTGATAACCGGAGTCGCAGTGGATACACAGCTCGTCCTCATGAAGGTGTTCCCCGACCTTGACGAGGGCGGAAGAACCGAGGACATTCTCGCGGCTCTCGAGGACGCGGTGCTCCTGAAGGTCGACGCAATCAACATGTCGCTCGGCTCCTCCTGCGGCTTCTCCCGCGAGGTGGACGGCGACGCGATAAACGCGGTCTATGACAAGATAAACGAGAGCGGAATAAGCCTCATCACCGCGGCGTCCAACAGCTACAGCTCCGCATACGGCGGCGAGCAGGGCAACACCGCAAAGGTGACGAACCCCGACACAGCCACCGTCGGCTCTCCCTCCACCTACCCTGCCTCCCTCTCCGTCGCGTCGATAAGCGGGACGAAGAGCAAGTACATGGTCGGAAACGGCACGCAGATAATCTTCTTCAATGAGTCGAACAAGATTTCCGGAAAGCCGAACGACTTCTTCGCCGAGCTCGGCATAGGAGAGGGTCAGTCAAAGACCTTCGATTATGTCACCATTCCCGGCGTCGGTCTCAAAGCAAACTACGCCGCGTTTGAAGAGGGCTACCTCAAGGGGAAAATCGCCCTCGTCCGCCGCGGAGACAACACCTTCGAGGACAAGGCGCTCCAGGCAAAGAATGCCGGCGCCGTCGCATGTATCATCTACAACAATGTAGAGGGTGACATCCTCATGTCAATGGGTAAGAGCGACCACATACCGACTATCTCAATCTCGAAAGAGGACGGCACCCAGCTCGCCGAAAAGGCAGAGGGCACCATAACGATAGAGTACAAAAATCAGGCGGGTCCTTTCATGTCCGACTTCTCCTCATGGGGACCGACACCCGACCTCAGACTGAAGCCCGAGATTACCGCGCACGGTGGAAACATCAAGTCCTCCGTCCCCGGCGGCGGCTACGATGAGCTGAGCGGCACGTCAATGGCTACCCCTAACCTCTGCGGTATAGTCGTCCTGATACGCCAGTACCTGAAAGAAAAATATCCGGACTACTCCTATAAGCAGATCTCGGTCATGACAAACCAGATGCTGATGTCCACCGCGACGATAATCAGAAACGAGGAGGGCAACCCCTACTCGCCGAGAAAGCAGGGCGCGGGGCTCGCAAGTCTCTCAAACGTCGTGAACACCCCCGCATATCTGACGGTCGACGGTATAGACAGGACGAAGCTCGAGCTCGGGGACGACCCGACCCGCCTCGGCGTCTACACAATGACCTTCAACGTAATAAACATATCCGACAGCGCGGCAGTCTACGACCTCTCGCTTATCGCAATGACCGAGACGGTCTCCCGCTCCGACAGTGACTATATAGCCGAGAAGGACAGAATACTCGGCGGCGGGACAAAGTTCACCGTCACGGGCGGAACACTCACGGGCAACAGACTTACGGTCCCGGCGGGCGAAACCGTAAAGGTCACGGCGGTCTACACGATGTCGGAGAGCGACAAGGCGGCAATGACCTCCGCATTCCCCTACGGAATGTATGTCGAGGGCTTTGTAAAGCTCACGAAGACGACAACCGACGGCGTCGACCTGAACGTCCCGTTCCTCGCCTTCTTCGGCGACTGGACAGAGGCGCCGATGTTCGACAAGACCTATTACGAGGTTGAGTCTGAGGCGCACAATGCCGCAATTGACGACGAGGATAAGCTGAAAGCCGACTACTTTGCGACAACCCCCTACGGCTCCTACTACTATAACTATATAATTCCTCTCGGAACCTACCTCTATGATATAGACACCTCCGCGTATGACGCTATCCCCGCGTCAGAATCGCATATAGCCCTCTCGGATTCTCTCGGTACGATAGACGGTCTCTCGGCTGTCTATGCGGGACTTCTCCGGAACGCGAAGACTATGGACTATTCGATAGTCGACAAGGTGACGGGCGAGACGGTCTGGAGCCTCCGGGTCGATAACGCGAAGAAAGCCTATTCAAACGGCGCGAGCCCGGTGCCGAACTATGAATATCTCCGCCTGAAATCCGCGGAGCTCGGGCTCATCAACAACCGTCAGTATACCTTCACAATGAAGGGTAAGCTCGACTACCGTGACGGCGGCGCCGACACGAATGTAAGAAACAGCTTCTCCTTTGACTTCTGCCTCGACAACGAGGCGCCGGTCATAAAATCGGTAAGCTATGAAAAGGTCTACGACAAGACGCAGAAGAAGGACCGCTATTACATAACGATGACGGTCTGGGACAATCACTACACCCAGTCGATAACCCCGATAATCTTCACATCCTCTTCCTCCTACGCCTTCCTTACCGAGAACCCGATACCGGTGTACAGCGAGCAAAACTCCGATACCACGGTGCGCTTTGAGATAACCGACTATCTCGACAGCATATTCAGCGACGAGATAATCTGCAACGCTCTTGCGTTCTCGGTCGACGATTACGCGCTGAACTCCAATATCTATATCTGCCAGCTCCCCGGAACGAAGGGTGATTTCAAATTCACAAAGGACGGCTCCGAGAGCGGGACAGACCTCCGGATACTCTCGATATACGAGGACGAGGTCGTCGACCTCACGCAGTATCTCTGGTCCTCCGACAAAACTCTCGACGCGGATAAGGATTACCTCCGCTACCTCGACTGGTCGACCTCGAACGAAAAGGTCGCGACCGTCAGAGACGGTCAGGTCGTCGGCATAAAAGCCGGGCGCACCACGATAACCGTGCGCGAGGAGATGGACGGAAAGCAAGCCAACCTAATAATAAATGTAAAGTCGAGGGCTACCGCGGCGGCGGGCATGTCCGGCACCGAAATTCTCTCACAGCGACCGGGCACGGAGATACGCACAATGGCGCGCGACTCCGGGCAGTCCGCCTCCGGCGACAGGCTCAGCGATGTGAGCTTCACCTACTTTGACACGGTGTTTGCCTACTCCCGCGCGGCGCAGACAAGCAAGATAGGTCAGACGGGCGACAGAACCTATATATCCTCTCTCGGCGGCGGAATATCCTTCTACCCCGGCGAGCAGATACTTCTTCACTACGAGCTTGAGCCGTGGTATGTCGCGGGAAGATACAGCGTGAAATTCTCCTCGACAAACCCGAGCGTCGCCTCGGTCGACGAGACCGGAAAGGTCACAGCCCTCAAAAAGGGCACGGCAAACATAACTCTGAAGGTCGACGGCTCAAACCTCATGGCGAGCGTCAAGGTAACGGTGAACAGCGAGTTCATAATCGAGAACCGCACGCTCGTCGCCTACAAGGGTCTCGGCGGCGATATAGTTATCCCGAACGACGAGGGTATCCTCTACATCGGGGCATACGCCTTCTGTCTCTACGACACCGACCGCTCGATAGAGCTGACGGAGGATGACTACGACGCCAATAAGATCCCCGCGGCGAACACCACCATCCGCTCCGTCGTCATTCCCGACACGGTGGAAGAAATACAGAAATACGCGTTCTACAACTGCTCCGGGCTCGTGAGCGTTACTATCCCGAGCACGGTAAAGGTCATCCGTGAGTTTGCCTTTGCAAAGGACGCAAAACTCACCGGCGTCGACCTCTCGCATGTCGAGGTAATAGGGCGCGAGGCTTTCAGCGGCTGCTCCTCACTTGAGACAGCCGACCTTGGCGGCACCTACTCGATAGGCGTGCGCGCATTCAACGAATGTACCTCCCTTGAATCCGTTGACCTCACCGACCTGCGCAATGCCGGCGCGGGCGCCTTCCGCATGTGCACATCGCTCACCGAAGTTGTGTTCGGCAGAAGAACCCGCCTCGCCGAGAGTATGTTTGCGATGTCCGGTATAACCTCCGTAACTCTCTATGAGACCATAGAAATACCGAAATACTGCTTTGCCTCCTGCCCCGACCTCACAGAGGTGACGATAGCGGGCGAGGGACTCTGGAAGATAGGCTACGGCGCGTTCTGCGAGAGCGGAAAGCTCGCGTCGGTAAACTTTGAGTGCTCCGTCGACGTTATCGACGAGCAGGCGTTCTACGCCTGTACAGCCCTCGAGGAGATCACCCTCCCCGACTGTGAGGTGTCGATAGGTCGGTATGTATTCCTGATGTGCGACAGCCTCCGCAAGGTCACCCTCGGGGACAACACGAAGATAACCGTGTCCGGCGTAAACCCGTTTGCCGGCACATCGGTAACCGAATTTGCGGTAGGCACCGGAAATAACAATTACTCCGTCACCTCGGACGGTCGCTTCCTCCTCTCGGCGGACGGCGAGACCCTTGTCCTCGCGGCGACCGGCGCGGATTACAGCTCCCCGATGAGCCTCGGCTATAAGGTGATAGGACCCGCGGCGTTCGGAGGAACGAATGTAACCGATATAAGACTTACATATTCCGGCGTCGTGATAGGCGACTACGCCTTTGCGGGCTGTCTGTCTCTCGTCAATGTAACTCTCCCGTCGGGCACCGCGTCAATAGGCGCGCACGCCTTCAACGGCACAAAGGCGCTCCGCACGGTTCTGAACCTCGATAAGTGCCCGCTCGTCGGCGATTACGCCTTCTCCGGCTCCGGCATTGAGAGTCTCACTCTTGCGGATGGGGGAGTTTACGGCGAGGGTGCGTTCTTCTCCTCTTCTCTTAAAGACGTGACGATAGGCGCAAATTCCCGCTTCGGGCCCGGCGCGTTTCAGAGCTGCTCACACCTTGAAAAGGTAGTGATGCCCGACGAGGGCGGCGTTCACTTCGGGCTCGCCTGCTTCGCCTATGACATATCCCTCTCGGATATAGACCTCTCAAAGATTGACGACACGATAGAGGACCAGACATTTTACGGCTGTACCTCCCTGCGCGCCGCGAACCTCCTTACCGTAAAGAAGATAGGCGCATACGCCTTTGCGGACTGCTCCGCCCTCATCCGTCTCGACATTCCGATTGTCGAGGAGATAGGAATGGGCGCATTCAGCCGCTATGACACAAACGGCGGCGCGCCGATATTCTCCGGTACCGGCGACTCACAGGTGTTTATACTCCCGTCGACGCTCCGCGTCCTTGGTGACGGCGCGTTCCTCGGGTGCGAGGGACTCGTCGAGGTCGATTTCTCGGCTGTAAAATCCCTTTCGGGCATCTCGGAGGAGGGCGAGGGGGGCGTATTCAATTACCTCTTCGCCTACTGCATAAAGCTCGAGAGAGTCACTCTCCCCGACTGCCTCACACGGATAGGAAAATATGCCTTTGCCGGCTGTGAGCTTCTCGATGAGATAAACCTCTCCGGCGTTGCCGATATAGCCGACTATGCCTTCACATCCTGCGTGTCGCTGAAGTCCGTACGGCTCGACTCCGCAAAGAAGCTCGGCACAGCCGCCTTTGCGGGCACAGCGCTCACAGGCAGCATAAACGCGCCCTACCTCTCCTATGTCGGCGGCTACGCGTTCCAGAACGCAAACCTCACGTCATTCTCTGCGCCGAACCTCTCGTATATCGGCGAGGCGGCGTTCATGAATAACTCTCTTCTGACCGGCTTCACCTTCTCGGATAAGCTCGAAACGGTTGAGCCGATAGCCTTCCTCGGCTGTAAGTCTCTGAACGGCTTCACCCACTATAACGAAAACGGCGGTGTGACGGAGGACGGAGAGATAAACGGCTATGCAAGACTTATAGACGGAGTTCTCTATACCGTTCTCCCGTCGGGAGCTCTCGAGCTTCACTCGCTCCCCGCGGGTAAGTTCGACATAAAGGACGGAAAGAAGAGCCTCACGCTCGAGGTCCCGGAGGGGACGGTCAGAATTGACCTCTACGCCGGAAACGGAAATCAGTTCCTCACAAAGCTGATACTTCCCTCCTCCCTCCTCTCGGTAGGCAACTATGCTTTCTACGGCTGTGACGCGCTCTCTGCCGTTGAGTTCCGCTCCTTTGCGGCGCCCGCGCTCGAGAGCTACTACGCACAGTCGGCGAGCCTCTCGGAGAGCGACCCGGGATATGAGCTTCTTCACAATCAGTTTGACCTCTTCGACCTTGAGCTCTGCTACTACAACTTTATAGACCTCGTCGGCAAGAAGAACCCCATAAAGATGATCCTTCCGAAGAACACAAACCTTAAAGGCTATGACTCCCTCGTCTATCTCGTCTATTTCGGCGAGGTCGCGGCGGCGGAGCGCAGCGACATCGAGGCTATGGACGAGAATATGCAGACCTTCATCTCCGAGGCGGAGAAGATAGCAGCCATAGCGAAGATAACCCTCGCGGACGAGGCGCTGATAAACCGCGCGGTCTCGGCGATGAACGCCGCAAAGCAGGACTACACCCTCTTCGGTATAACCAAAGAGGAGTGGGACGGCATGGTAAAGACGGTGACCGACGCAAAGGCGGCGCTCTCGGCGCTCAAGTTTGAGCGTGCGGGAGAGGAGCTGAAGGCTCTTCAGGCAAGGATAAACGCCCTGCCCGACAGCTACACCACAGAGCTGCGCACCGAGATGTCGGAGATAGCAAACGCGATAGCCTCCCTCACGGCGGCGAACCGCAACCTCCTCGACCTCTCGCGTTACAATGCCCTGCGCCCCGCGTATGACGCGGATATAAGCTCCGACACGCCGGACAATCCGGACGATCCCGAAAAGCCGGATGAGCAAAACGGGCTCCCGACCTATGCGATAATTCTTATCGCGTTCGGCGGCGCGGCAGTGGCAGCCTGCGTGGCGCTCACAGTAGCAATTACGGCATCAAAAAAGCGCGGGAACGGAAAAGCCGCCGCCCCCGCAGATAGTAAGGGCAATGACAAAAACGATAACGAAAAGGAGGATAAGAAATGAAAAGAGCAATAAGTCTTCTGCTTGCTCTCTCGCTCGTGCTCGGATTTCTTTGCGCATGCGACACCGAACGGACGCTCGGCGCCCCCGGTAACCTCTCAATATCCTCCGACGGAGTGATAAGCTGGGACGCGGTCGACGGCGCGGACTCCTACGCTGTGACGGTCGGCGACAACACCTACACCGTCACGGAAACCTCCTACACGGTAACTAAGCTCGACGCCGACTTCAATTTCAGCGTCGTGGCAAAAGGGGCGGGCTACCGCGACTCCGCCCCCTCGGAGACGAAGACCTATATCGCCGAGCGAAAGCCCCCGGTGCCGAAAAACGATATTGCAATAGCGATACGCGGCGGCACGGAGCTCCGCCCCGGGAAGTCAATGACCCTGACGGCGCTCGTCACCGGCACGGATAACACCGACGTCATGTGGGAGATAACCGACGGTGGGGAAAACGCGGAGATAGACCCGATAAGCGGCGTCATAACCGCAAGCAAGACCGTCACCGGCAGCGGCATCGTCACCGTCCGGGCGACGAGCCTCGAGGACGAGAAGTCCTACGGAACAAAGGTGATAACCGTCCTGACAAAGCCCACCCTGACACAGGCAATGCTCGATAAGCTCGCAAACGAGGGGAAGCTCGGCTTCGACGGCTATATCTACATAGAGGTCTATACAATAGGTCTCAATTCCACGCTCTATACGACGACCTCCACCTCCGTAAAGACATCTCTTGACGGCACTAACTGGTACGCCGAATATGACAGCGGCGGGCTCGGCGTCATATCCGCCCTCTATTACAGGAATGTCGGCGGTATCGCAAATCAGATAGGCGTCAGCTACGAGAACACCGAGGAGTTTTCCCCGATGCTCGATAAGGACGGCGCAAAGGTTTCATGGAGCGCGTCGGGTCTCTACAATAACTTCAAGGGTCTGACGGTCGATGACTTCACCTTCAACGAGGAGACGTGGAAGTACGAATACACGGGCTCCGACAAAGATCTCCCCGCCCGCATGACCGCATCTGCAAACCCCTACGATTTCACTCCCTCCGGCATATCGCTGATAATAGAGGAGGGCGAAATAATGGGCATCTACTCAAAGAGCGAGGCGGACTACTCCGTCGCACCCGGGTATCTCTCCTATCAGGAGCTCACGGTTGCCGTCAACTACGGCGACACCGTCGATGTCCCCTCGATAGTCCGCTATCCGACCGACGAAAACGGAATACACGCCCGCCTCAATGCCGCGATAGAGAAAATGCACGCCCTCGGCAGCTATACTCTGACCTTCCGCGAGACCACAGCCTCCTATCTCTCCGGCGGGCGCTATGTGACCACGGGATTTATCGAGACCGTGACAGACAGCGACTGCGTCTTTGAGCCCGTGTCGATAGGCACGGATGCCACCGGAAACGAGCTTCTCACGAAAAATGGCAACCCCTACGGCT
>CALDMI010000345.1 GCA_937914815.1 uncultured Clostridia bacterium | reverse complement strand
GACTGCGGCGGGGCGTGTATTCGGAGAGTATGCAGACCTTGTGGCAATAGGTACGATAGCCGATGTCATGCCGATAAAGGGCGAGAACCGCATCATAGTAAGCTACGGACTTAAATTGATTGAACAGAACCGCAGGTGCGGACTTATGGCACTGATAGATGCGTCATCCGCGAGACCTGACGGCGCAAAAGGGGCACAGCACCGCCGGAATATAAAAATAACTTCCGGTTACATAGGGTATACTCTCGCCCCGAGAATAAATGCCGCCGGAAGAATAAGAACTGCTACAATGGCGGTCGAGCTTTTCCTCTCTGATACATACGAAAAAGCTTATCCGATTGCCGAGGAACTCTGCCGTGCGAATAAAGAGCGACAGAGCGAGGAGAACAAGATAATAGAGGAAGCACGCAGGAAGATAGACGCAATGGATATATCCGAATATCCGGTTATCGTCCTCGATGCCGACACATGGCATCACGGTGTGATAGGCATAGTTTCGTCAAGAATAACCGAGAGATATTCGCGCCCGTCGATACTCGTTTCATTTGAGGGAAATCCTCCGGGGAGCCATTCTTCCGACGATGTGGGCAAGGGCTCCGGGCGGAGTGTGCGTGGGATGAATATGGTCGACGCGCTGTGCTACTGTGACGACCTTCTTGTAAAATTCGGCGGTCATGAGCTCGCGGCGGGATTGTCAGTGACGCGGGGAAATCTGCCGCTGTTCCGCGAGCGTATAAATGAATATGCGAGGGCACACCTGACAAAAGAGGACATGATACCTCAGCTCGAGGCTGACTGTGAAATAAACTTCAGCGATATAAATCTCGGGCTTGCAGACGGTCTCCGTATTCTCGAGCCATACGGCGTCGGGAACCCTCTCCCCACTTTTATAATGCGTGATGTACGGGTGGTTGAAATCCAGCCGGTCAGCGAGGGAAAACATTCAAAGATAACACTCGGAGACGGGAACAGTGTTCTGACGGCTATGTATTTTTCAAATTCGCCTGCGTCTCTCGGCATCTGCGTCGGTGACAGTGTCGACTGTATGTTCAATGTGGATGTCAACGAGTGGTGCGGAAGGCGCACGGCGCAGCTGACGCTCAAGGACATACGCCCGTCCGAGACACAGTGTGCAAGACGCGCGGATGAGCGTGAGAGATATAACGAGATATGGAACGGTGCGACATACCGCGAGGACGAAAATGTACTGCCGGAACGGGCGGATTTTGAGACCGTTTACCGTTACATATTTCAGAATATCCGCTCCGGAACTGACAGAATGACGCATCAGGACATGATATTTCATCTCTCTGCCGCGCACAGCAACATAGGATATATTAAATTGCGGATAATAATAAAGGTGTTCAGTGAACTGAACATCATAGGCATTGAGGAGTGCGGAAACGATAGCTATCGCTTTTATCTCCCGTACCCGCGCTGCAAGACCGACCTTGAAAAATCGACATTACTGCGGCGTATAAGGTCACAGAAGCGCAGATAATACATCGGAGTTTACTATGTGTGAAGAACAGTTTGCTGATATGAAACCGCTCGCCGATGTCATAGGCGAGCAGGACAGAAAATACGACATTGAAAAAATAAAAAAAGCCTTCCTCTACGCGAAGCGCCTGCACGAGGGACAGCTGCGACAGAGCGGAGAACCGTATATAAGTCACCCGGTTGCCGTCGCGGCAATAGTCGCGGAGCTTGGACTTGATACGGATTCTATTTGTGCCGCTCTGCTTCACGATACAGTGGAGGATTGCTCAGACAAAACAAACCTCGACACAATAAAAAATATGTTCGGTGCCGATGTGGCGATGCTCGTCGACGGGCTGACAAAAATAATACAGGTACAGATCGCCGATAAAGAGGAGGCGCACATTGAGAATATACGCAAAATGCTCCTTGCGATGAACAAGGACATACGCGTAATATTTATAAAGCTCTGTGACCGTCTCCACAATATGCGTACTCTTTCGGCAAAGAAAGAAGACAGGCAGCGCGCGATAGCCCTTGAGACCATGTATATTTATGCTCCGCTCGCCCACCGTCTCGGTATGCAGAGAATAAAGCAGGAGCTTGAAAATTTAAGCCTCTATTATCTCGATAATGTGGGATATAAAGAGGTTGAGCATGCAATAGACGAGAAATACGGGCAGAGCAGGGAGTTTATAGAGGAAGCGAAGAAGCTTATCTCCGAGAAACTTCGTGAAAACAATATACATTTTGTCCTTGAGGGAAGGGTAAAATCGGTATATAGTCTTTACCGGAAAATGTATGTTCTCAATAAGCAGTTTGATGAGATATATGACTTTTATGCCGTCCGTATAATAGTGGATACCGAACTTGAGTGTTACACCGCGCTCGGACTTGTGCACGAGATGTTCAAGTCGGTGCCGGGGCGCTTCAAGGATTATATATCAACTCCCAAGCCGAACCTTTACCGCTCTCTTCATACAACCGTCATAGGCAGCAGCGGAATACCGTTTGAAGTACAGATACGGACACAGGAGATGCATGAGGAGGCTGAATACGGTATAGCGGCGCACTGGAAATATAAGAGCGGAGAAAAGGGACGCGGTGATATAGATGAGAAGCTGCGCTGGATAGCAAAGCTCCTTGAATCCGACGAGAACACACGCGACCCGGACGAGTTCATACGCTCATTCAAGACGGATATTTTCCATGACGAAACATTCGTGTTTACGCCGAAGGGAGATGTGATATCCCTCCCGCTGGGCTCAACCGTGATAGATTTTGCCTATGCCATTCACTCTGCGGTCGGAAACAAGATGACGGGAGCGAAGATAAACGGCGTTATCGTTCCGATAGACAAAATACCGCAGAACGGCGACATAATAGAGATAATAACCTCTAACGCATCAAAGGGACCGAGCCGCGACTGGCTGAACATAGTAAAGACCGGCGAGGCGCGCAGCAAAATACGGCAGTGGTTCAAAAAAGAGAAGCGCGCGGAAAATATCATAGTAGGAAAATCCGAGGTCGAGAAAGAAATCAGAAAGATATACAAGGACTGTACCGAGGCGCAGCAGAATGACATCGTCCAGACGGTGGGCAGGCGCGTCGGAATAAATGACGCAGATGATTTCTATAATACTCTCGGCTTCGGTGGAATATCTCTGACCCGTTTTCTTCCTAAAATCAAGGAAGAGCTTGAGAAAATCATGGCGGAAAACGGCGCCTCACAGCCAGCTACCGACGAAGATGAACTTTCAAAGGTCAAGCTTACCGACTATCAGAAATCGCGCCATACCGGCGGCGGTATACTCATCGACGGGGAGAGCGGATATCAGGTAAAGTTCGCCAAGTGCTGTAATCCTCTGCCGGGAGACCGTATAGTCGGCTTTATAACACGAGGCTTCGGCGTATCCGTTCACAAGGCAGATTGTCCGAATGTTGCTCTGTCGCGCCGGAACGAAGAAAATCTCTCGCGGTGGGTCAATGTTCAGTGGGAGAAAGACGAGGGAGCGGCAAAGGAAACATACGAGGCTGCGCTCTCGATAATCGCGGATGACGGAATAGGTGTTATCGCCTCTGTCACCACGGCGCTCGCCGATATGAAGGTCTCGATATCGCAGATAAACACGCAGGTGTTGCGCACCGGTGAGAAGTCAATAAATATTACCGTAGGCTGTCGGAATACCGCACACTACGACGCGATCGTCGCACGGCTTCGTACGCTCCCGTCCGTCATATCGGTATCGCGTGGCTTTGCACATTGATACGGAGGTCATATGAGAGCTGTAATACAGCGTGTCAACAGCGCGCGTGTCTATGCAGACGGAGCTTTCTCCGGCGAGTGTGCGCGCGGGCTTTACATTCTTCTCGGAGTTTCCGTGAACGACACCGAGCGTGATGCGGAGCTGTTGTCGGAGAAAATACCGAAGTTGCGCATTTTCTCCGATTCGGCGGGAAAGATGAACCTTTCGGCGCTCGATATCGGCGCAGAGGCGCTTGTCGTCTCAAATTTCACACTTTATGCGAATTACCGGCATGGGAACCGACCGGATTATCTCGCATCGGCTCCACCGGAGCGTGCACGGGAACTTTATAACTATTTTCTGGCGCTTATAGGTGCGCGGATGCCCTGCCAGAGCGGCGTATTCGGTGCTGATATGCGCACCGAGATGTCGACCGATGGTCCGGTAACAATAGTTATGGATTCCGAACTTCTTCGGAAAAACTAATATATTTAAGGTAGGAAAGTTATGATACTCCGTAGCAACGGAAATGTCAATAAATACTATTTGCAGACATTGTGCATGGTTTTCTTCCCGGGAGCCACATTCGGTGGCGACGAGATCGGCGGGGCAGGGGTACCTGAGTTATATGCTGATGTTGCCGATACTCACGGGGGTGTCCGCGCCGAGGTTACAATGAAGCTGAACGACAGGGTCAGCCATGCCGAAGTTACCGTATCTGATACTGAAGAGACGGTTATAGCGGATGCCGGCTCGATTGCTGTCGGGCGCGCGGTGTTTGATGCCGGGCGCTCCCTGCTCGGGTATACTCCTCCATGGGGGATACTTACCGGCATACGCCCTGCCAAGATTGCATCCTCGCTTCTTTCCGGGGGCGCCGGGGTTCTGAAAACAAAAAGAATTTTGCGTGATGAGTATTTCCTCAACCCGCAAAAGGCTGCGCTTGCCGTATCTGTGGCGCAAAATGAGGCAAAAATCATAAAAAAACT
>CALDMI010000344.1 GCA_937914815.1 uncultured Clostridia bacterium | reverse complement strand
TATCCATTACATCGACATAATAGCGGTTCACATCCCAGAAGTACCGCCTGCCGTCCTTTACAAGGATAGTTCGCTCGTCCTTTGCATTTTCCTCTGTCGCCGGCTCATAGCGGAGAAACTTCTCCTGATACCGGACGCCGCGCCCGGTGACAAGCCCTCCGCCGAATCCCGAGGGCCACCCCTTCTCGTCGTATGCCCATGCGTACATGCCGCGGCGCGCCGCCTCGTCACATGCCGCGCGGAAATTCCCGAACCACTCTTCTCCCATGTATTCGGTCTGCAATCCGCCGCGGGCGTGCATGAAAAAGCCGCCGAGCCCCGCCTCGTCCATAAGACCTATCTGCCGTAAAGTTTCATTTGCATTGAGTTTATCGTTCCACGACCAGAACGGGAGCGCGCGGTACTTATTTTCAATATTGCGAAAATCCATGAAGTTGTCCTCCGTGTTCTCTTGTAATCAGTATTTTTATCTTGAATATCAGAGCGCTGAGATTATTTTTTTGAGTCTCTCAGCGTCGACTCTCTTTGTATCCGCTTTCAGAGTCAGCGTGAGATTGTCCGATGTGAAGAGCCGGCGCGCAGCCTCGCGCAGGCGCTCCGGAGTTATCGACGAGTACATCTGTGCCCGCTCTCCGATACTCCCGTAACCGAGCCCCAGAATATGATTGTCATAGGCAAACGTGAAATTCAGCTCCCGCATGTCGTCATAGAGCATGCCGCTGTTTGTCACATACCCCGCGCGGATTATCTCCTCCGGCGCGACCGTGTGTTCCTTTATACCGCGCAAAATCGAGACGACGGTCTCGCACGCGTCATACAGCTCCTTGTCCTTTACCTCAAAGGAGAACGAGAAATGCCCGATGTTGCGGTACCTCTCGGCAAGACCGTTCACGTCATAGAAGAGCCCGCGCTCCTCGCTCAGTGCTATGAAGAGCCTCGAATTATACCCATTAAGGAGCAGATCGTAAAGAAGGTCAAGCTCCGGGACGGAGAGCAGCGTCATATCCGTGTCAAACGAGAAGCGGCACATGGTGAAATCCGCGTTTTTTATATACACGCCCCCGCCCCTCTTTGAAAAGTCCGGGGTGACCGGGGCGAAATTATCCCGCCCCGCCCCGCGCGGTATATTCATTCTGTCGATACACTCTATGAGCTTTTCTGTCTCCCTCTCCCCGGCGTTTCCGGTGACATAGAAGAAGAGATTTCCGCTCGTCAGCGCACGCTCCCGGAAATCCGCAAGTTCTCTTTTCCCTATCTTCGAAACGCTCCCGAGCGTACCGGTTATCGGGTGGGAGAGCGCAGTGTTTCCGAAGAGGTGAGAATTTGTAAACGCGGTGAGCGATGTCCGCTCGTCCCCCTCGCGTATCTCCGCCTTTATGCGCTTTCGCTCAAGGGTTATCTCCCCCGGGGTAAGCACTATCGGAGAGAGAACCGAGGTCAGCATCTCCGCCCCCGCGGAAAAATTCTCCGCCGCGCCCGAAACATAAAACTGCACCATCTCGCAATAGGTCGAGGCATTGAGCTCAAGCCCGAGGCGGTCAAGCTCACGGTACAGCACCCCGCCCATAGTTTTATTGAGGTTGCGTATTGCGATGTGCTCAAAAAAGTGGGTTATTCCGGACTCCTCCGGCGCCTCGTACATGCTCCCCTCCCGGAGGAAGAGCGATATATAAAAGCCGTGCAGCGCCGGGTTTCCGTAAAGATATACCGGCACGCCGGACGCCGAATAAAAGCATTTTTCTTCTCTCAAAATATTTTTACTCCAAAGTTTTATCACTAACGAAAGTATACCATGGAGGCGCGCGCATTGCAATATAAAAAACGCAAGATTAATATGAAAAAAACAAAAAAGAGCCGCCCGCCGCACAATCTGCACAGCGGGACAGCCCTCACGTTTGATTATCAGTCTATAGATTTGTCTATCTTGAATCTCGTTATCTTCTTCGAGGTGTTCTTCGGGAACTCCTCACCCCGGAGCTTCACCTTTCCGACAGCCTTGTAGGACACGTTCTTTTTGTTGATTTCCTTTATCGCGTCATCGAAGTACTTCTGCGCGTCCTCAATGCCGTGCAGCTTCAGCCCGTCGAGGTCGGGATATATCTCCGCGACTATTACTTCCTTTGACGGGTCGGACTTTGACTCTCCGGCATATACGACAACCTCGTTCACGCCGTAGACACCCTGAATATCCGTCTCTATCTCCTCGGGATAGACATTCTTTCCGTTCGAGAAGATTATGAGGTTTTTCAGGCGCCCGGTGATGTATATCCACTGGTCGCCGTCGATAAGCTCAACTCTGCCGTAGTCTCCGGTGCGGAAATATCCGTCCTCGGTGAATACCGCCTTTGTCGCTTCCTCGTTCTCAAAGTAGCCGAGCATGACATTCGGACCCTTATAGCATATCTCGCCCTCGCCGTTGGCGTCCGGGTCGAGAATTTTCAGCTGTCCGCCGACGATAGGCATACCGACCGAGCCGGTCTTTCTGTACTCGTTTCTGTTGCAGGAGATGAGCGGCGCGCACTCGGTTATGCCATAGCCGTTCAGGATTACAATTCCTATTCCCTCAAAGAAGTCTATGATATTCTGGTTCAGGGCGGCGCCGCCGCAGATTATCATCTCAAGATCGCCGCCGAAGTTGTCAAGCACAGACTTGAAGAGCGTGCGGCGCATGTCGATTCCGATCTTGCGCAGTCCGTTTGAAATCTTTATGAGCGTTTTCAGGGCGCCGAGCTTCCCCTGCTTCTCCGCCGTTGAAATTATTCTCTTATAGAAGGTCTCGACAAAGAGCGGGACGAGGATAAGGTGGGTCGGCTTGAACTCCTTGAGCTCTCCCATAATGTAGCGGAGTCCCGAGGAGATGTATATGTTGCACCCCTGGCAGTAGTGCCCGAGGAGGTTGACGGTCGAGCAGAAGGTGTGGTGCGGGGGGGGGGTGCAGAGGGTGCGCGGGGTGATAAGGAAGTTGTAGATTCCCTGCTCCATATCCGAGCATATGTTCTTCTGTGAGAGCATGACGCCCTTGCCCTTTCCGGTCGTGCCGGAGGTAAAGACAATGGAGGCGAGTGCGTCCGGGTCTATCTCATAATCGTAATAGGAGTTGTCGCCGGCAAGATACTTTGCCTTACCTGCGGCGCGCACCTCATCGATAGAGCGGGCGTATTCCGCGGTTTTCGGTCCCCATTCGACAAGCCCGGTGAGCTCCGGGTACTCTCCGCGTATCTCGGTAATCTTCTTCTCCGCGACCGAGGAGAACACCGCATATTCGCACTTCGCGGTGCGGATTATCGAGAGCATGTCCGGCTCCGGCAGCTCTTTGTCAATCGGAACGGTTATCGCGCCGGACGCCATAATCGAGAAGTAGGTGAACACCCATTCGGGCGACGCCTCGCCGATTATCGCGACGGTCTTTCCTCTCATTCCCATTGAAATGAACTCTGTGCCTATGTCGCGGATATAGTCGCGCGACTGGCTGTATGTGTAATGT
>CALDMI010000343.1 GCA_937914815.1 uncultured Clostridia bacterium | reverse complement strand
AGGAAGATAGCGCCCTTGATCCGGTTGTCACGCTCCGGTCCGGCGGGCAGCTTTTTCGCTTTTTTCAGTTGTCTCTTTGCGACCCCACACACGGCATTGTAGAGAATTCTGCCCATAAAGGTCTTTTGGAAGTCGCAGAAGCGGCTTTCCATCGTCAGCGGCAAAACCGGCGGTTCATTGGGCAACGGTGTGCCGAGCAATGCGGAAAATGTTTCATCGTCAATCGGCTCTGCACGCTTCATTTTTTCGTTGATATTGTCCGGATACGGTGAAGTCGCCGTCACGCCCTCCGTCACCGT
The DNA here is from genome assembly GCA_937914815.1 of uncultured Clostridia bacterium. Lineage (GTDB taxonomy): Bacteria > Bacillota > Clostridia > Oscillospirales > CAG-272 > UBA1740. The sequence goes on along the minus strand of CALDMI010000343.1, from coordinate 3,189 downwards.
CAGAGAAACCGTCAGGCGGATATCCTCGCTTGATGCGCCGAGGGCTATTGTATATTCTCCGTTCTCAAGCGTCCACCCATCTTTCCCGGTATTCCAGAACGAGAGGTCGCGAACGGAGAAGCCGAGGCTCACCTCTCTTTCCTCTTCTGCCTCAAGATAAACCTTGGAAAACGCACGAAGTTCGCGCTCCGGCTTGAAAACAGCGGAGTTTTTATTGTTTTTCACATACAGCTGTACGACCTCGGCGCCGGGGCGTTTACCAGAGTTTCTCAGAGTGAATGAAACCGTGACGGCGCCGCCGTCGGTCTGTCTTACGGAGATGTTTTTATATTCAAACTCCGTATACGAGAGACCGAAGCCGAACGGAAACGCGGGAGAGACACCCGCGGTGAGCGCGTATCTGTAGCCCACAAAAATGCTCTCTTTATAGAGTTCATTTATCCTTTTGCTGTATTCGTCGCCGTACGGGATATCCGAATATTTTTTATACCATGTCTCCGCGAGCTTGCCGGACGGGGAGACCTCACCGAAGAGGAGCCGCGCGCCCGCCTCTCCCCCGCACTGTCCGGGGAGATACATATTGAGTATTGCGGAGACGCCGCCGGCAAACGGCAGCTCAACCGGGGAGCCGCCGGAGAGTACAACAACTATACGCCGTCCGGTAGCTATAAGCGCATATGCGAGCCGTAGCTGTTCCTCCGGCAGGCGCATATGCTCTCTGTCTCCTCCCTCGCTCTCCGAAAGGTCGGTAAGACCTATATACAGAAGAACCGTATCATATTTTCCGGCGAGCGCGACAGCCTCTGCTATCGGGTCGCCCTCCTCCGGAGATGTACCCGCGCTGTACCCGCGGGCGTATTCATATTTTACCCCGCGCCTGTCAAAGGCGTCCTTATGGGTTATTACCTCTGTAGGAGAGATCATCGAGCTGCCGGAGCCCTGATAGCGCATATCCGAAAACAGAGCGCCGACGACGCACAGCGGCTCATCTCCGGAGAGTGGGAGGGTTCCGTCGTTTTTCATAAGCACGGCGCTGTCCGCCGCGACCTCTGCGGCAAGGGCGGAATGTGCCGCAGAATCAAGCCGGGGTATCCTCTCTGTAGCTGTATATTCGTCTGTTACGGAAAGAATACGGTCTATGGCGGCATCTGCATCAGCGCGCGGGAGAGTGCCGTCCTGCAGCGCGTCATATAGTTTTTTGAGGCTAACGGCGGTATCGCCGGGCATCTCGAGATCCTCCCCGGCGCGCACACCCGCGACGCGGTCGTATGTCCCGCCCCAGTCGCTCATCACAATGCCGCGAAAGCCCCACTCTCCCCGCAGAATATCGGTAAGGAGGCGGCGGTTCTCCGAGGAAAATGTGCCGTTTATCCGGTTATAGGAGGACATGACGGCGGCGGGCTCTCCGTCCTTTACGGTAATCTCAAAGGGTTTCAGGTATATCTCGCGCATCGTGCGGTCATCGACGACCGAATTGCCCATAAAGCGGAAGTTCTCCTGATTGTTCAGCGCAAAGTGCTTTACACATGCGCCGACGCCCTGCGAACGGACGCCGCGGACAAACGCCGCGCCGAAGCTGCCCGCGAGGAGCGGGTCCTCGCTGTAATATTCAAAATTCCTGCCGCAGAGCGGGTTTCGTTTTATATTCACGCCTGGTCCAAGGAGCATGTGCACGCCGTAACAGCGGCACTCCTCCCCTATTGCGTGCCCTATTCTTTCCGCGTTTTCGGGGTTCCACGACGAGGCGACGCAGGCGGCAGTCGGAAATGCGGTCGCCGGCTCGCTTTTGGAAACCCCGTTGTCCCCTCCGCCTATCTGCTTACGCAGACCGTGCGGTCCGTCCGCCATTGAGAGGCGGGGGACGCCGAGGCGCGGGACGCCGGCGGTATACATGAAATCCGTTCCCTGAAGAAGTGTTGATTTTTCAATATCGGTAAGTGCGGAGGCTTTTGTTTTCATTTTTCAAGGCTCCTCCCATGTGTACTGTACTATCATTATATCCCGATTTTTGTTTGATGTATTGCATATTTGTATTTTTTATGCTATAATTGTATTGGATTGAGGTGTGAAAATGGAAAATATCGATCTCGAATACCTGTGCTCTGTGATTGCGGGGCTATCCGGAATTCCGGTGCGGATTTACAAGGGCGAGAAGCCGGTATTCTTTTCCTTTGTCGGCAGGCTCCCGCGCGACCCGATGGAGATATCGAAAAAAGAAATCTTTGCAATCGATAAGAATATCGGCTACTGCATGACATCGCAGTTTCTGTATTACGGAGTCGTCCGCCGCGGAGAGACAAGAATCATAATGGGGCCTGCACGGCAGGTCAGGATAAGCGACGCGGAACTGCGCACTCTCGCCTTTCTCTCGGATGTTGCGCCGGACGACACGGAAGACTTTATCGCAGGCATGAAGAGCATTGTTCCCATGCCGCCGGACAGCGTCATGCAGACGCTCTGCGCCGTGAATTATATTCTTAACGGCGAACGGGTAAATCTCGCCGATCTTACGCTACACGACGAGCTGCAATCCGGGATATCCTCGCAGATGGCGGAGGACGATGGCGAAGCCCCGACAGATATGCACAATACTCTGTCGCTTGAGCAGACGCTGATGAACATTATCCGCAATGGTGACACCGCGGCGCTCTCCGAATGGGCAAAGGGGGCGCCGGCGGTGCGCGGCGGAATTATCGCCTTTGACCATCTGCGGCAGATGAAGAATATGTTTATTGTTTCGGTGACGCTCGCCTCCCGCGCCGCGATACGCGGGGGAATGGACGCGGACGACGCGCTGATGCTGAGCGACAGGTACATTCAGCGGTGCGAGCTTATGAACAATTCCGACGAGATAACAAATCTGCAGTTTCACATGATATCGGATTACACCTCGCGCGTCGAGAGACTGCACATCGGGGGTGCCCCCTCACAGCTTGTCGCGGCGGTCTCAAATTATATCCGCCACCACCTGTCGGAGCCGATTACGACGGAGGCTATCGCCGCCTCGCTCTACATCAGCCGGACGCACCTGTCCGCCCGCTTTCACAAAGAGACCGGAATGACGCTGACGGATTATATAGCAAAGGAAAAGGTGGAGGAGGCAAAACGCCTTCTCCGCTATACGGACAAGCCACTCGCGGCGATATCATCCTATCTCGGCTTTTCGTCGCAGAGCCATTTTTCAAGGAC
>CALDMI010000342.1 GCA_937914815.1 uncultured Clostridia bacterium | reverse complement strand
TATGTCGAGAGAGCCGCAGTCGGTCGGGTGTCCCGTCTCGTTGAAGAAGAGCTTGCCGTCCTCCCGGTCGGTGAACTTTATATTCCTCGCGTGGAAGAAGTGGACGCGCCCCGCCTTTGCATACTTCGCCGCCATCGCGACAAGGTCATTGCGCCTGTCCGCGCCGAGCGACCCGGTGCAGAGCGTCAGACCGTTGTACGGCGTGTCGATAGCCGCAAAGAGCCTGTCAATATTCGCTTCCGAGGTGATAATACGCGGCAGACCGAAGAGCGACCACGGCGGATCATCCGGGTGCACAGCCATCTTGACGCCGTACTCCTCGCAGGTCGGCATTATCCGACCGAGGAAGTATACCATGTTGCCGAAGAGTTTTTCCTCGTCGACCGACTTATAGCGGCGGAGCAGCTCGGCGAGTCCGTCTTTCGTGTAGCTCTCGTCCCATCCGGGGAGGGAGAGCGACTCTTTCTCCGGATTGAGCCTGTCTATCGTCCTCTGATCGTAGGCGAGACAGTTTGAGCCGTCTGCGGTTTTGTAGTGGAGCTCACTCCGCACCCAGTCAAATACGGGCATGAAGTTGTAACATATGACCTTGACGCCCGCCTTGCCGAGATTTTTTATAGTCTCAATATAGTTGTCGATGTAGCGCTCGCGCTCCGGAGAGCCGAGCTTTATCTCCTCGTGTACGGGTACGCTCTCGATAACCTCCATCTCGAGCCCCGCGGCATTGACAGCCGCCTTCTGCGCGAGTATGGATTTCTCGTCCCACACCTCGCCGACGGGAATGGAGTAGAGCGCCGTGACAACCCCGGTCATCCCCGGTATCTGCCGGATCTTCTCGAGGGTGACGGGGTCGTTCTGCCCGTACCACCTGAATGTCATTTTCATTTTTCGTCATCTCCTTTCGCATGCCGCACCGGTATCCGCTCACCCCGTGAGGCGTAAACCGATTTCAGGAGTTCGAGCGCCCATGCGCCGTCCCCGGTACCGACCGGGAGCGCGTCTCCGTTTTCCAGTGCGTTATAGAATTTTTCAATAAGAATTGCGTGCCCCGCGCCGTAGCAGGGCTTGCCTACGTAGTGATCGGTCGTCGCGTCCGTCAGCACCTCGCCGTCGAGGGTGAGGTGGTTTGTCGTCAGCACCATACAGTGATTTTTTGTCTTTATCGTTACCTCTGTGAGGTCCCCGCCGGGAAAGGTCGTGGTGGCGAAGAACTGCCCCTGCCTCCCGTCCGGGAAATCGACAATTCCGCTCGCCGTGTCCTCGACATCGATTATGCCGCGGTGCCGCCTGTTTGCGATGTCCGCCTGTACATATTCGGGTCTGCCGAGAAACTGTGACAGCATGTCGAGCGTGTGGATAGCCTGATTTATAAGGACTCCGCCGCCCTCTGTTTCCATACGCCCGCGCCACTCGCTGTGGGCATAGTAGGCGTCGTTACGGTACCAGAAAACGGTGCCGTAGGCTGTGATGGTGCCGCCGTCCTCGTCGGCTATTGCCTTTGCCGCGAGGGTAGTCCGGTTAAAGCGGTTCTGAAAGCAAACGCAGACCCGCCCGCGGCTCGCCCTCTCCGCATTCCGTATCTCCTCTATCTCGCGAAGAGTTGTCGCCATCGGCTTTTCGAGAAAGACATTAATCCCGCGGTGCAGCGCCGCGCAGGTCATAGGTGCATGCAGAAAATGCGGCGTGCAGATGTGCACGGCGTCCGGGTGCTCCGCGTCAAGCATAGCCTCGTAATCGGTGTAGATTGCGGCACCGGGGGCATAGCTCTTTGCTACAACCTCGGCTCTTTCGCGGTACTTGTCGCAGAGCGCAACGACGGTGACGGAGGGCAGTGCAGAGAGCGCGGTCAGGTGGTTTTCGGAGATCACCCCGCACCCGACAAGACAGACTCTGAATTTCTTTTTGTCCATATTACTTCCATGTGAGAACGGTGGTGCTCTCGCCGTTTATCGGGCGGTGCGGCTTCGATACCGCTATCCGCTTTTTCAGCTCCTCGTAGAAGAAGTCGTCGTCAATGGGGAGGGTGACCTCTTTGCCGAGCCACGTGGAGAGGAGCATAGCGTTAGCGAGCTCGACGCCGTTTATACCGTCGGACGCGGGCGCGTACACCGGCTCAAGACCGAGTATCGCGTTTGCAATGTTGTTGCATATACCGACGTGCTGTGAGTTCTCGCCCTCGAGCGGAACCTCCGTGACGCTTTCGACCTCCGGCGCGCCGAATGCGATATTTGTCGAGAAGCAGACATCGCGCTCGTCGACGACGAGCTTCTTGAATGTCAGCTTGTTGTCCTCAAATATCAGCGTGCCCTTCGTTCCCGTGACTTCAAAGCGGTTGGTGCCCGGGGCGTCCGCCGTGCAGGTGATAAAGACGCCGGTCGCGCCGTTCGGGTATTCACAGTAGCAGGTCACATCGTCCTCGACCTCTATGTCGTGCCATTTTCCGAAGTGGCAGAATGCGCGGAGCTTCTCCGGCATCATTCCGACAATCCACTGGAAGAGGTCGAGCTGGTGGGGGGCCTGATTGTAGAGGACGCCGCCGCCCTCGCCCGCCCATGTCGCGCGCCATGAGCCACTATCATAGTAGTACTGCGGGCGATACCAGTCGGTGATTATCCAGTTCGTGCGCTTTATCTCGCCTATCTCGCCGTTTCTTATCATTTCCCGCATCTTGCGGAAGGCGGGGTTGGTTCTCTGGTTGAACATTATGCCGAGTATCTTGTCGGATTTCTTCGCGTGCTCGAGCATTTCCTTGACCTGCTTTGTGTAGACGCCGGCGGGCTTCTCGACAATGCAGTTGAGCCCGTGGTCGAGCGCGCTCATCGCGAGCTCCGGGTGAGAGTAGTGCGGCGTGCAGATCTGCACAACGTCGCAGAGCCCGGAGGAGTAGAGCGCCTCCGCGCTGTCAAAGCACTTTACGTCGGCGTCCGGGTGCTCGGCTCTGAAAGCCTCGAGCTTTTTCGGATTGACGTCACAGACAGCGGTGAGCACTCCGTTCGTTACCTTTCCGTCGAGAAGATTTCTCGAATGTGCCGAGCCCATGTTGCCGACGCCGACAATACCGAATCTTACTTTTTCCATATTCCGTTACCGTCCTTTTTGTATCCGCGGGAGGTCATGAGGGCTTCGAGCGACCTGACAGCACAGTCAAATGCCTCCCGGTTGTTATGAAATACGTGATTGCCGCGCAGCTCCGTGTGCGCGTCTATGCTCTTGAACGCCGCGAAGAGCGTGAGGTGCGGCTCGAGGGTGAGCATGACTCGCCCATCCGTGTGCCCGTTGACGGTGTCGATGATGTCGCCTATCGCGCCCTCTCCCTCTCCGGAGGGGACTATCGTCTGCGTTCCGTATATCGCGTCCTTAATGTGGAGATAGCCGAGGCGGATGAGCGTCGCGCCGATACCCTCATAGGGATTTGCGCCGTTCATTATGTAGTTTGCCGGGTCAAATATACCGTAGAGCCCCGGGACCTCTGTGAGTATCTCGCGCACCTCACCGGGCATCTGCCCGTAAATTGCGGACTCGTTCTCATGGCAGAGGGTTATTCCGCACTCCGCCGCGACCTTTACCATCTTCTTCATTCTCCGCATGACCTCGTCGCGGTGTGCGGCGAGTGTGTCCTGCGTCACGAAGAAGCTGAAAATGCGCATTTTCTTCGTGCCGAGAATTTCCGCGGCGCGGAGCGCCTTTCGGAAGGTCGTGTTCATGTACTCGTCAAAGTCGCCGTCTATCGGGAACTTTCCGATAGGCGAACCGAGCGAGCCGACGGTTATCCCCCCCGCGTCGAGCTTGTGTCTCACCTCCGTGAGCTCCTCCTCCGTGAGGTCGAGGACGCCGCGCTTGTCGAAGAAGCGGGGCTCGATAAGGTGTATTCCGTTTTCGCGGAGCGCGACTATCTGCTCTTCGACAGAGTCGCCCGCCTCGTCGGCGAAAGCGGAGAATATGAATTCAGCCATATTTAACTCCTTTTGTTATTGTTTATTTTATAGTTTTGTGAGCGTTTTCAGAATATCGGGCGGAGGAAGTCGTGGCTTGACTTCATCTGGAGGAACTCATCGCCGAGGTCGGGCGCGTTGTCCTGTTCTACAAGCGCGTTGGGAATACCGAGCTCGTCGCAGAGTGCGATAACCGGTCGGAAGTCGATGACTCCGTCGCCACAGGGGCAGATGTCGCCCTTAGGCTCGGACTTCATGTCCTTGAAGTGCACATTCTGCATGCGCGCGGCGCCTATCTTCCTTATGTAGGCGAGCATGTCGTGCCCGGCATACTTTATCCAGTAGGTGTCAAGTATGAAGTTCAGCTCCGGCGCCTCCTCGATAAGTATATCGTAGACCGGCTTACCCTCGTTTGCAAACTCGAATGCGTGATTGTGATAGGCGAATTTCAGTCCCGCGTCGTTTATCTTCTTCATTGGCTCCGAAATTCTTCTGATAAATTCTCTCGCGCCATCGACGCTCCCGCGGAATTCTCCGGGCATGCCCCCGAGACCTATAACGGGGCAGCCGTATATCTTGTGCTCGCGTATCAGGGCGTCGGTGTCATCCGTTATTCTGTCAAACGGGGAGTGCGTGCAGACAATGGGGAGTGAAAACTCCTCTGAGAGATCGCGGAGATACTCCGGCTCCACCTTGCATATTGCGGACATCTGTGCGTTGTCGTAACCTATACCGTGCATGGTCTTGAAGCATTCGCGCAGCCCCTCCGGCGTCGCCGCCCGGTTGCGCAGGGTATAGAACTGTGCACCTAATTTCATGGATTGTGCCTCCGTTAATTTTTATTCCTATCCCGATTTTACCACACCGGTACACGACTTGCAATATATTTTCCTAAAAAAAATATTGAATACATTGCCAAAACTATTGCAAAAATTGACCGGGTGTGGTAAAATATAAACTGTCTTAATGTCGAAGGTAACACCGGAGGTACGGTATGGAAAAAACAGTACGCGTTCTCGACGGAGATATAATAGCCTTTTACCGCTATGAGTCGCCGGTGGAGGGGGACTATTCCGCGCGCCACTGTCATGACGGGTACGAGATACTTTATATCACCGAGGGACAGTCAAGGTTTATAATAGAGGGTGACGAGTATTCCATGCGCCCCGGCACCATCGTGCTGATACCTCCGTTCACATATCATTATCTTGAGCTTGAAGACAGGTCGGTCTACGGTCGGTATGTCATGAATTTTCCGACATCCGAGCTTCCGGGTGCTGTCAGCAATTTATTCGCGTCAAAATTCGGTGCGCGCCTTCCGGTGCTCTATTTCCCGTCCTCGGGTGTACCGCAGCATGCGGTTGGAATAATAGAGCGGATAGGACAGGCGGGCGTACTTCCGCAGGACGAGCGCGACGCAATGGTACACCTCCTTATCGGTGAGCTTATGCTCATTCTTGCGACTGCCGGAACATCGGTACAGCCGCAGGATAACGGCGAGCTCGG
>CALDMI010000341.1 GCA_937914815.1 uncultured Clostridia bacterium | reverse complement strand
CGCACGGTTGCAAAGCCGGTGTGTGCCATTGCGGCGGTCTTTCTGGCTTATGCGCTCGCCGTCCCGTTTGCTGAGGCGGTCGTTGAGCCTGTGATATACGAGCCGGTGGCAGCCGAAGTATCGGAATATATGAATACCAAATGTACCGACCTGACGGTTGAAAATGCAGCCGGTGAGATACCGACGGTACTGAAGCTCGCGGCGGGGCTTTTCGGAATAGATGTCTCCGAACTTGCGAGCGAGGCAGGGGCGGACGGGCTCATCGATACGCTGATTGAAAATCTTACCCGCCCGGCGGTCAGGATAATTGCCTCGGTAATATCTTTTATTCTGCTTTGGCTTGCTTTCTCCTTGGTTTTGCGGCTTGTGTTCTCACTGCTTGCAAAGATGTTTGACGGCGGGGCTGTCGGCGTCCTGAACAGAATATGCGGCTGTATTGTCAACGGTGCGTTCGGCTTCCTTGTCGCATGGTTTCTGGCGCTTATCTTTACATTTATAATAGGCTTGCCCTCCGTCTCACAGGCGGAGTGGGCAACCGGATTTTCGGGAGGATTTTTCTTCAATTTCCTCCGTAAATTCAATCCGATAGATTTTGTGTTCAGTTTTTAATCAGATAGGGTGCAAATTATTTTATGGAAATTCAGAAGTGTTCCAGGTGCGGGATTCGTCCCGCCGTGGTATTTATAACAAGACTCGAGAACGGCAAATCGGTGAACGAGGGGCTCTGCCTCGTCTGTGCCAAGGAACTCGGTATAAAGCCTGTCGACGATATACTGAAAAAGATGGGCATCTCCGATGACGATATTGAGAATATATCAAATGAGGTGACAGATCTTATAGCTCCCGGTGACGGGCAGGAGCCTGACTCCGACGCCACACCGTCAGAGCCGCAGGACGACGGCGGAGCCCCCGCGATAGATTTTCAGAAGCTTTTCGGGACCCTCCCGCCGTTCCCGTTCCGCCAGCAGAAAAAGCCCGGAAAGGGAAAGAGCGACAGCCAGAAGAAACAGCCGGAGAAAAAATACCTCTCCATGTACTGCACAAACCTTAACCAGAAGGCGGCGGAGGGAAAGACCGACAGACTAATAGGGCGCGAGCGGGAGACCGACCGCGTCATACAGATAATCTGCCGCAGACAGAAGAACAATCCCTGCCTTATAGGCGAGCCCGGAGTCGGTAAAACCGCGATAGCCGAGGCGCTCGCGCAGAGGATAGTGGACGGAAATGTGCCGGAGCGGCTCGCAGATTCGGAGATATGGCTCCTCGACCTCACGTCACTTGTCGCCGGGACGCAGTTCCGCGGTCAGTTTGAGTCGCGTATACTCGGGCTCATAAAAGAGGTAAAGAGCGCCGGAAATGTTATCCTCATGATAGATGAGGTTCACAATATAGTCGGTGCCGGCGACTCCGAGGGAAGTATGAGCGCCGCGAATATGTTGAAGCCCGCACTCTCGCGCGGCGAGATACAGGTAATAGGCGCGACAACGCTTAAGGAATACCGCAAATATATAGAAAAGGACAGCGCGCTTGAGCGCAGGTTTCAGCCTGTGACGGTCACGGAGCCGTCTGTCGCCGACACAATAGATATAATAAACGGAATAAAAGGCTATTACGAAAATTTTCACGGTGTCACAATACCTCCTGAGTCCGCAAGGGCTGCCGCGATTCTTTCGGAGCGGTATATAACCGACAGATTTCTTCCTGATAAGGCGATAGACCTTATAGATGAGGCGGCGGCGAGAACCGCCCTAACGTCTCCGGAGCTTAACGAGCGCCGGAAAAACGATAAACTTCTCTCAACGCTTGCAGAAAGGCAGGCGGAGCTTGAGACGATTGTAGAAAAGAGCGAGGGACAGACCGAGGCAAATTATCAGGCGCTCGCCGAAATAAAGGCGCAGTCTATGAAGCTTGAAGAGAGAAATAAGGAACTTGATGAAGTGCTCCGCGGTCTTACTGTCACGGTAAACGATATAGCAAAGGTTATAGAGGTCTGGACAGGTATTCCGGCTACGGAGATACAGGCAGACGAACTGACGGAGCTCAACACGCTCTATGAGCGTATTTCCGCAAGAGTTATAGGTCAGGACGAGGCTGTCAATGCGGTTGTGCGCGCCGTGAGAAGAAAGCGCGCCGGTGTCTCTGACCGTCCGAGCCCGGTTTCTATGATATTCGCAGGTCCTACCGGCGTCGGTAAAACCGAGCTTGTAAAAGTTTTGTCGGATGAACTCTTCAAACAGCCGGAGTCGCTTATCCGTCTTGATATGTCGGAGTTTATGGAAAAGCACGCCGTATCGCGCATAATAGGTGCGCCTCCCGGATATGTGGGATATGACGAGGCGGGACAGCTGACGGAGAAGATACGCCGCCGCCCGTATGCCGTTATCCTCTTTGACGAGATAGAAAAGGCGCATCCCGATGTTATGAACATCCTTCTTCAGATTCTTGATGACGGAAAGATCACCGATGCGCAGGGCAGAACGGTAAACTTCGAGAATACGGTTATAATAATGACGACGAACGCGGGCAGCGAGCGGAGCAGCGCGGTATCCGGCTTTACATCCTCCAAAGAGAGGACAACAAAGGACAGGACGGAGCGCGCATTGTCTGATTTTCTGCGCCCGGAGTTTATAAACCGCATTGATGAGATAATCACCTTCCGGCATCTTGACGAGGGAGATATGTCGCGGATAGCGGGACTGATGCTGAAAAAGCTCGCCGACCACCTTGCAGAGCGCGGCATTGCACTGAAATATGCACCGGATGTGCTTGACTTTATAGCACATGAAGCCTATTCCGAGAAGTACGGAGCAAGGAACATGCGCAGATATATTGAGCGCAATATCGAAGACGGCATAGCCACGGCGCTTATCGAAAACAGCGGTACGGCAATATCCGGTATCGGACTTTCGGTTGTAAACAATAAAATAAAAATAGATACAATATAATAAAACGGAGATATAAATCATGGCAGAATGTTCTCATGACTGTTCGTCGTGCTCAGAGAAGTGCAGTAGTGCATCACTCATAGAGCCGCAGAACCCGGCGAGCAGTGTAAAGCATGTCATAGGTGTCGTCAGCGGAAAGGGCGGAGTCGGAAAATCGCTTGTTACCTCGATGCTGGCTGTGACTATGAGGCGGCGCGGATACAGGACGGCAATTCTTGATGCCGATATAACCGGTCCGTCAATCCCCCGTGCTTTCGGGCTCGCGTGCGGGAGCGTCAACGGAAATGACCTCGGAATGTTTCCGGCACTCACAAAAACAGGTATAGAGGTAATGAGCCTGAACCTTCTCATGGACGAGGAGACCCGCCCCGTTGTCTGGCGTGGACCTGTTATCGCGGGAACCGTAAAACAGTTCTGGAGCGGGGTTGTATGGGGCGATGTAGACTACATGTTTGTCGATATGCCGCCCGGAACCGGCGATGTGCCGCTCACCGTTTTTCAGAGCCTCCCGCTCGACGGAATAGTCATTGTCACAAGCCCGCAGGAGCTTGTTTCGATGATAGTTGAGAAGGCTGTTAGCATGGCGGCACTTATGAATGTCAGAGTTCTCGGATTTGTCGAGAATTACAGCTATATAAAGTGCCCGGACTGCGGTGCGGTAATTCACCCGTTCGGTGAGAGTGATATAGAAGCGATCGCAGAAAAGCACTCAACGGATGTTCTGGCGAAGCTGCCGGTAGATCCGGGGTATGCCCGCCTTTGCGACACCGGCGTCATAGAACTCTTTGAGGGCGAGCCGCTCGATGCCGCGGCGGACATTATAGAGAAAAAGCTGTCCGGTGAAAAGGCGGAGTAACTGCTTTTGAAAAAGCGAATATAAGGAGCGTTTGCTGCATTGCAGTGGGCGTTCCTTTTCTTTTTCCCGGATACATTATCTGACAACATCCGCGCACTCTCGGTGATAGAATATATACAAAGCACAGAGAGCGCCGGGGAGAAGAAAATGAAAACGCTGTATGCCGATGTATATTTTCTCATAAATTTCACAATAGACCTGATTGCGCTGTGCTTTGCTGCGAAAATGACAAAGCTCCCGGGCGGCATGAGGCGGGTTGTGATTGCCGCCGCTGTCGGGGCGCTTTCTGCTCTCGTTTTTGTTTTTATATCCGATATGCCGTATATTACATATGCTCTTGCATTTCTCTCGTTTCTTCTGTGTGCGGTTATCGTGACTGGAAGAGCCGGGGCAAGGCGATATGTGCGCTTCTGCCTTTTCTTCGCGCTTTTCAACATCATGCTCGGCGGTGCTGTATGGTTCGTTTACGGTATTCTCGATAACAGCGGTATTTTCAAAGGCGGCGGGGTGTTTTCCGGGGTACGAAACAGAAAATTTCTGATACTCTCCGTGATGATAGTTCTGGCACTGTCGCTTATCAGAATAACCGTAAGCATATTCCGCACATACGGTACCGTGCGTACGGCGAGCGTAAAAATAAGGCTCGGGGCCCGCACACTTGAGGTTGAGGCACTTACAGATACCGGAAACCTCCTGACCGACCCTATGGATATGTCGCCGGTCATACTTCTGAAGCCAACTGCCGCCGCGCGGCTTTTTCCCGGGGTGCGGGCAGAGGAACTCACGAGGGCGGAAAATATACCGGAGCTCGCCTGCAGACTGCGGCTCATACCGATACGGCGATTTGGAGAATCAATGCTTCTGTACGGCTTTCGGGCGGATGAAATAACAGTCTGCTCACACGCGGTCGGCGCGACCGTTGCAATAGACAGAGAGGGGGGAGACTACGGCGGCTATCCAGCGCTTGTGCCGCACGCAGTTACGGATTTATGAGTATTATAAGGAAGATAAGATTGTTTTTTCAGCGCCTTGTGGCGCGCATCCGCCATAACGGCGACGAGATTTATTATGTAAACGGGGAGCAGACGCTTCCGCCTCCGCTTACAGCTGCAGAAGAAGAAAAAATGATAGAGGCTATCGGTACTCCGGCGGGGCGCGACGCGCTTATCGTCCATAATCTCCGCCTCGTTGTGTACATAGCAAAGAAATTCGAGAATACCGGCGTCGGGATTGAGGAGCTTGTTTCCATAGGTACGGTCGGGCTTGTGAAGGCTATAGGCAGCTTCAATACGGAGAAGAACATCCGCCTTGCCACTTACGCGTCAAGATGTATAGAAAATGAAATTCTGATGTTCATACGCCGCCGTACACAGCAGAAGAGAGAAATATCAATAGATGAGCCGCTGTCCGTGGACTGGGACGGTAACGAGCTTCTTTTGTCGGATGTCCTCGGGTCAGAGCCGGATTCCGTGTTCCGGGAAATGGAGGACGCCGAGGAGAGAAAAATTCTCCGTGAGGCTGTCGCCGGTCTTTCGGAGCGTGAGCAGGTCATAATAGACATGCGCTACGGGCTCTCGGGCGGGGAGGAGATGACACAGAAGGAGGTCGCTGACGAGCTCGGAATATCGCAGAGCTACATTTCGCG
>CALDMI010000340.1 GCA_937914815.1 uncultured Clostridia bacterium | reverse complement strand
CACCGGGATACTTTCATACGGTATACTTGACCGCCGCGCTCTTGCACAGACCGTATTTTCGGATAAAACCGGTGCGCGGTTAAAAAGGCTTAACGCGATAACACATAAGTATGTTATAGCCGAAGCCGAGCGGATAATGGACGGATATCGCAAGGACGGGGTGCGCGCGGTTGTATTTGATGCTCCGCTCCTCTTTGAGAGTGGCTATGACAAGAAGTGCGATGTGACCGTGGCTGTGGTCGCCGACCGCGACCGCCGTGTAGCCCGTATAATGGAGCGCGACGGACTGACCGCCGACGCCGCGAGAAAGCGTATAGATGCGCAGGTATCCGACGCCTTTCTGATTGACAATTCGGACTATGTGATACATAACGACGGCACCACGGCGGATTTGACAAAAGCCGTCAACGAACTTATTGATAAAATTTTGTTTTAAGGAGATAAAAAACATGGCAGAAAAAAGTATCGGAAATGAGATGCTCGACAAGCTCTCATACAAAAAGCAGAATGTTTACGAAAATGCTTCACCCGAGACAGTGAAGAAGATATTCGACTACGCAGACGGATATGTACGCCTCCTTGATAACGCAAAGACCGAGCGCGAGGCGGTAAGAACCGCTGTAAAGCTGGCAGAGGATGCGGGCTTCCGTTCCTACACACTCGGTGATAAGATTTCCGTCGGCGACAACCTTTATTGCAACAACCGCGGAAAGAGCGTGGTGTTTATCCATGTCGGTGATGACGATATAGAGAGCGAGGGAGTCAGAATTATTGCCTCGCATATAGACTCTCCCCGCCTTGACATAAAGCCGATACCCCTCTATGAGGACAGCAACATGTGCTTCCTCAAAACTCATTATTACGGTGGAATAAAGAAGTACCAGTGGACTGCAACCCCTCTTGCTCTTCACGGCGTTATAGTAAAGGCTGACGGCGAAACCGTCGATGTAAAGATAGGCGACGAGCCCGGCGATCCCGTTTTCTATGTCAACGACCTTCTTCCGCACCTTTCGCAGAAGCAGTACGGTGAGACTCTCGGAAATGCAATCCCCGGCGAGACCCTCAATGTGCTTATCGGCGGCATGCCGTATGCTGACGATGAGGTTTCCGAAAAGGTGAAGCTGAATACGCTCTCGCTCCTCTTTGAGAAGTACGGCATGTGCGAAGAGGACTTCATGAGCGCAGAGCTCACGATGGTCCCGGCTTTCAATGCCCGTGATATAGGCTTCGACCGTGCGCTTATCGGTGCATACGGACATGACGATAAGGTATGCTCCTATCCCGCACTTACCGCGTTGCTTGAAAACAAGAATACAAAGAAGACGGTTATTGTTGTATTTGCGGATAAGGAGGAGACCGGCTCCGACGGAGTTACAGGTATGCAGTCGGATATACTGACCGATATAATTGCAGAGATATCCGCCGCACTCGGAAAGAACGAGCGTGTCGTGAGAGCACATTCAAAGTGCCTCTCGGCAGATGTTACGGCGGCATATGACCCGAATTTTGCCGATGTTTACGAAAAGAGAAACAGCTCTATAATCTCCTGCGGCGCGGCTATCGCAAAGTACACCGGCGCACGCGGCAAGTCCTCGACAAACGACGCGTCAGCCGAGCTCCTCGGGTATGTCCGTAAGCTCTTCCGCGACAACGGCGTTATATTCCAGGTATCCGAAATGGGTAAGGTCGACGCGGGCGGCGGCGGAACCGTCGCGAAGTATATATCGCTTCACAACATCGACACTATAGACATCGGCGTGCCGGTGATATCTATGCATGCGCCTTTTGAGGTCGTTTCAAAGGCGGATATTTATTCTACATTTGAGGCGCTCTCCGTATTCGTGAAATAATGCATCGGCATTATTCGCACTTATGCAGAATACGGGAGATAACAGAATATGCTTGAAAAGCTAAATGCCGTGTCCGACAGATATCATGAGCTTGAACGGCTTATGTCACAACCGGATATTGCGGCTGACAGCAAAAAATTCACGGCACTTACGCGCGAATACCGCTCTCTTACCGGAATAGTTACGACATATCGTGACTATTTGAGAGTGCGGCAGGAGAAGGAAGAGGCAGATGCCATCCGCCGGGATTCGTCATGTGATGCGGAAATGAGAAAACTCGCCGACGACGAGTATGCGGAGCTCTCGGAAAGGGAAGAAAAACTCTTTTCGGAGCTTCGGATGCTTCTTCTTCCGAAAGATGAGCGCGACAGCAGGAATGTGATAGTAGAGATACGCGCGGGGACGGGCGGGGAAGAGGCGGCACTGTTTGCCGCCGACCTCTACAGAATGTACACAATGTATGCCGATCGCGAGGGCTTTTCCACAGAGGTGGTGAGCGCCAATGAAACCGAACTCGGGGGCTATCGCGAGATAACCTTTTCGGTGAGTGGCGAGGGGGCTTTTTCCCGTTTCAAATTCGAGTCGGGCGTACACCGCGTTCAGAGAATACCTGTCACCGAGTCGAACGGAAGAATACAGACCTCTGCCGTCTCCGTCGCCGTGCTTGCCGAGGCTGACGAGGTCGAGGTGCAGATACGACCGGAGGATATAAAATTCGAGTCATGTAAGTCGAGCGGAGCGGGCGGACAGCACATAAACAAAACGGAGTCCGCCGTCAGACTTACCCACAAACCCACTGGAATAGTTATAGAGTGTGACCAGGAGAGAAGCCAGCTCCAGAACAAGGAGAAGGCGCTTACTCTCCTACGCACGAGACTGTATGACATGCGCGTAAGAGAACAGGAGGAAAAGACCGCTTCACAGCGCCGCTCCCAGATAGGAAGCGGTGACCGCAGCGAGAAGATAAGAACATATAATTATCCGCAGTCGCGCGTCACCGACCACAGAATTAATAAGACAATTTATACTCTGCAATCATTTATGAACGGAGATATAGGAGAGATGATCTCCGAGCTTATAGCGGCGGATTCCGCCGAAAAGCTGAAAAACGAACTTGATGAAAACCGAAGTCGTTAAAATACCGGAGGATCTGTCCTCCGGCGAGGATGCGCTTTACCGTGCCGCCGATATTATAAGACGCGGCGGACTTGTGATATTTCCGACCGAGACTGTTTACGGTCTCGGCGCGAACGCGCTCGATTCATTTGCCGTGAAGTCGATATACACAGCAAAGGGGCGCCCGTCGGACAACCCCCTGATAATTCATATATCCAACCCGGATGAAGCAGGGAATTATACATATACTTCAAAAACATATGAAAAACTCGCGGCAGAGTTCATGCCCGGACCGCTGACGGTTATAATGCCGTCGCGTGATAATGTCCCGCTCGTGACGCGGGGCGGGCTATCTACGGTTGCCGTCCGCTGTCCCGTTAACAGAATAGCGGCGAGGTTCATAGAGCTTTGCGGGGTGCCCATTGCCGCCCCGTCGGCTAACCTGTCCGGCTCTCCGTCTCCGACGGATGCCGCCCATGTAATGGACGATATGATGGGGCGGGTCGATATGATAATAGACGGCGGTGAATGTGACATAGGGCTTGAGTCTACGATAGTGAAGATAGAGGACGACGGTCACCTGACACTGCTACGCCCCGGTGGAATAACGCCGGAGGAGTTGCGATCCGTGATACCCGATGTCAGAATTGCGGACGCGGTTACCGGAGAGCTGAAGCCCGGCGAGCGCGCATTGTCTCCCGGTATGAAATATCGTCACTATGCGCCGCGCGCGCCGCTGACGCTCCTTGACGGTTCGCCTGAAAAATGCGCGTATTACATAAGAGAGCATGGA
>CALDMI010000339.1 GCA_937914815.1 uncultured Clostridia bacterium | reverse complement strand
TTATCCGTGACGAGCGGCGACCGGTATTTGTTTATGACGACGGCGGCGATGTGCTCGGGTATATTTTCTGCGAACATAAGCAGTTCATCGGCAGCACATCAATGACCGACATACGGACGCTCTATATAGACGACCTGTGCGTCGACGAGGCGGCGCGCGGGCGGCACATCGGCACCGGACTTTATAATTTTGTGCTAAAACATGCTTCCGAACACGGGTATTACAACGTCACGCTCAACGTATGGGCGGACAACGAAAATGCCCTGAAATTCTACCGTTCTCTCGGAATGAGGGTACAGAAGCTCGGCATGGAAAAAATACTTGACACAGGCGACAAAAAGTACTAAAATAACTCTGTATTTTATTTTACGGAGGAATTACAAAACAAATGGAAAGTACACAAAACGAAAAAACCACTATCGAGAAGAGACGGCTCTTTGACGTGAGGAGTGTTTGGTTCAAGGTCACCCTTGCCGTGACGGTTGCCGCGCTCATTACAGCTATTGTCTGCTGCGCCGTCGGCATATCGCGGATAATGCGGCGAAACGACTTTGAGAAAATCGGGAGCTTCACATTCACGAGAGTTGACATTGACGACGAGGATTATTCCGAGGACGACACCCACTGCACCGTGAAGTATGAAAGCGACGAGGGGTACATACTGAATGTCGTTTACAGCTACGAGGAATGGGAGACTCTGCCCGAGGACTCAACGCTCGGGGGCGTGACGTACCGCGAGGTCGGGAGTGAGCGGACGCTCTCATTCCTTTCCGACGAGGACTACGCAAAGAATTTTGGCAGCGCGCTCCACGACATGAACGCGGACGATGCGGCGCCGCTCTTTAACATTGCCATTATAACCGGACTGCTCGCGGCGGCGTTCGGAATTATCACCTTCTTCGGCTGTGCATTTACGCTCTATGAGAAGTGCTGGTTTCTGTCCGTTATGGTGCTCGCGTCCGTGTTTGCCGTTATCTTCCCCGAGGAGTCTGCAAACGGAGTCAACGGAATAATCATAATGGCGCTGTACCTGCTCGACACCTTCCTGAACGTTCTTTGCGAGCTGCTCATATCGAAGCAGTCAAAATGGAATTTCATTGTTTCGGTTTTTGTCGAGATAACCGAGATACTTATACTTGTTGTACTTTCCTACAGATTCGCCACTATGGCAACGACGCTGTTCTTCTGGCTCCCCTGCGACATAATCAGCTTTATAAACTGGAGCCGCAAGCCGGACAAGGAGGATGCGGAGCTCACGAAGGTGCGCACCCTCAAGGGCTGGCAGGAGGTCGTGATACTTATCGGTATCGCGGTATGGACAATCGGCGTCGGTTACCTGCTCACCCTCATTGACATAGGCACGGATATTTTCGGCGGAAACGACGTTCTCGCGAATGTCGTATGTTACCTTGACGCCTGCGCATCCGCTGTCGGAATTGTCAACGGGCTCGCCATTCTCTTCCGCTTCCGCGAGCAGTGGATAGCGTGGTATGTGGAAGCGATACTCGAGACTGTGATAAACATTCTCTCCGGGCAGTACATTCTGCTCGTCCTGAAAGCCGGGTATCTGACGAATACCACATACGGATATATCAAGTGGACGAAATATATAAAAGAACACCCCGAGGTAATGGAAGAAAAGAGCTTCTTCTGACAGATTACCC
>CALDMI010000338.1 GCA_937914815.1 uncultured Clostridia bacterium | reverse complement strand
GATTTTTCGCAGTCTGCGACCTCCTCCGGCGTGCCACAGGCGACAAGTGTTCCGCCGCCGTCTCCACCCTCCGGTCCGAGGTCAATTATATAGTCTGCGGTTTTTATAAGGTCAAGATTGTGCTCTATCACTATCACGGTATTTCCCGCGTCGGCAAGGCGGGAAAGTATCTCGATAAGACGCGACACATCCTCGGTATGAAGTCCGGTTGTCGGCTCGTCAAGGATATATACGGTCTTGCCCGTCGGTCGCTTTGACAACTCGGTCGCGAGCTTTACTCTCTGTGCCTCGCCGCCCGAGAGGGTGGTCGACGACTGACCGATTTTTATATATCCGAGACCGACATCACAAAGGGTCTGCAGCTTTCTTGTGAGCTGTGGGAGACCGTCGAAGAAACGCAGTCCCTCCTCTACCGACATCTCAAGTACATCGTAGATGTTTTTGCCCTTGTATTTTACCTCAAGGGTATCGCGGTTATATCGCTTTCCGCCGCAGACGTCGCACTTTACATAGACGTCGGGCAGGAAATTCATCTCTATACATTTCACGCCGTCGCCCTCGCAAGCCTCGCACCGCCCGCCGGGTACATTGAAGGAAAATCTGCCGGAGGTATATCCCCTCGCCTTTGCGTCCTGCGTTTTGGCGAAGAGATTTCTTATATCGGTGAAGAGCCCTGTATAGGTCGCGGGGTTGGAGCGCGGGGTTCTGCCTATCGGGTCCTGGTCTATCGCTATGACCTTATCAAGGTATTCAAGCCCGCGGACGCCGTCACACTTCCCCGGGTGGGCTACCGCGCGGTTCAGGTCACGGGCGAGGGTATTATAGAGAATTGAATTTACAAGCGAGGATTTGCCGGAGCCGGAGACGCCGGTCACGGCGGTGAAGGTGCCGAGGGGGAATTTCACGTTTATATTTTTCAGGTTATTTTCCCTCGCGCCGATGACCTCAAGAAAATGACCGTTTCCGGCTCTGCGATGCTCCGGGACGGCAATCTTCCGCCTGCCGGAGAGGTAATCTCCGGTTATCGAACGGGTACATGCGGCGACCTCCGCCGGTGTTCCGGCGCAGACGACCTCTCCGCCGTGGATACCCGCGCCGGGTCCTATATCGACTATGAAATCGGCGGCGCGCATGGTGTCCTCGTCATGCTCTACGACGACGACGGAGTTCCCGAGGTCGCGGAGCTCCTTCAAGGTATTTATGAGCTTTCCGTTATCCCGCTGGTGCAGACCTATACTCGGCTCATCGAGGATATAGAGAACCCCCGTCAGGGCGGAGCCTATCTGCGTTGCAAGGCGGATACGCTGTGACTCTCCGCCCGAGAGGGTGCCCGCGGTGCGCGCGAGGTTCAGATAATCGAGCCCGACACTCACGAGGAAGCGCAGGCGCGCTTTTATCTCTTTCAGAACCCCGGCGGCTATCTTCTCCGCCGCGCCTGTGAGCCTTATGCCCTCGACAAATTCAAGCATTTTATCTATCGGGAGGCGGCATATCTCGTCTATATTGAGACCGCCGACGGTGACGGCGAGGACCGCGTCCGAGAGACGCCTGCCGCGGCAGCGGGGACAGGGCACCTGCTCGACAAACTCCTGATAATAATCTCCGCCCATCATCTTCATGCGGCGCTCGATTATATGGACTATTCCCTCGAATTTCGTCACCTGCCGGCGACCCTCTCCGCCGAAGTAGCGGACTATATCATAGGTTTTCTCGCCCGTGCCGTACATCAGGGCGTGTATTGCCTCGT
>CALDMI010000337.1 GCA_937914815.1 uncultured Clostridia bacterium | reverse complement strand
TTCAACAGCCGGCAGTCACTGAAAATACTGACTGTCGGCTGATTTTACACCATAGAAAAGGAGACAAAACATGGCACTTGTTCCATATGTTATTGAGCAAACATCAAGAGGCGAGCGGTCATACGATATCTATTCAAGACTGCTGAATGACAGAATAGTCATGCTCTGCGATGAGGTCAACGACACCACGGCGTCTCTTGTCGTGGCGCAGATGCTCTATCTTGAATCACAGGACCCCGACAAGGATATATACTTCTATATCAATAGTCCCGGGGGCTCTATATCCGCCGGCATGGCTATCTATGATACAATGAACTACATCAAATGTGATGTTTCCACCATCTGCCTGGGTCTTGCCGCATCTATGGGTGCATTTCTCCTCTCCAGCGGACAGAAAGGCAAGCGTTTTGCCCTCCCGAATGCAGAAATAATGATTCATCAGCCTCTCGGCGGTGCGCAGGGGCAAGCGTCTGATATAAAAATCCACGCCGACCATATTCTGAAAATACGCGATAAGATGAACCGCATGCTTGCAGAGCAGACCGGCAAGCCCCTCAAAACAATCGAGCGCGATACCGAAAGAGATAATTTCATGAGCGCGGAGGAAGCGTGCGCGTACGGACTTATCGACAAAGTCATCATAAGGAAAGAAACCGAAAAGGAAGGCAACAATGGCTGACACTTCTAAAAGGAGCCTCAGAAGGTGCTCCTTTTGCGGCAGGGACGAAGAGAGCGTGAACGTGCTCATACCGGGCAGCGATGGTAAATCGTATATATGCGACAGCTGCATTGAAGTCTGCTCTGAGCTTATAAATACTCATTTCCCGGTGGCAAATCAGCAGGACTCCGGTCTTACATTTGAGACTCTCCCCCGCCCCGCCGAGATAAAATCCATGCTTGACGAGTATGTGATAGGACAGGATGATGCAAAGCTTGCGCTCTCTGTCGCCGTCTACAATCATTATAAAAGAATACTGACACTCGAAAACGCCGGCAAAAAGAAAGGCAAGGGCGCAAAAAAGAGTGCGTCCGATGCCGCGGGAGACGATGATGTCGAACTCCAGAAATCGAATGTCCTCCTCCTCGGTCCGACGGGAGTCGGAAAAACATATATTGCGCAAATTCTCGCCAAGAGCTTTAAGGTCCCGTTTGCAATAGCGGACGCCACGACGCTCACAGAGGCGGGCTATGTCGGCGAGGATGTGGAGAACATTCTTCTCCGTCTCATACAGGCGGCAGACTATGATGTCAGCCTTGCAGAGCACGGAATAATCTACATTGACGAAATAGACAAAATCTCCCGTAAAGGAGAAAACAGATCTATAACGCGCGATGTGTCCGGTGAGGGAGTACAGCAGGCGCTACTGAAAATTCTTGAAGGTACGGTTGCAAATGTTCCCCCGCAGGGAGGGCGAAAGCATCCCAATCAGGAATTCATACAGATAGACACAAAGAACATACTGTTTATATGCGGCGGTGCATTTGACGGAATAGAGAGCATTATCGAAGCAAGAAAAGGCAACAAGCAGATAGGCTTCAACTCCGTACAGCATACTGTTTCCGGCGGAAAATCCGTCTACAAAGATGTCATAGCTCATGACATCGTAAAATACGGTCTCATTCCGGAGCTTGTCGGCAGACTGCCGGTAATAGTAACGCTCGACGAGCTTGACGAGGCAGCGCTCGTCCGTATTGTCAAGGAGCCGCGCAATGCGCTCTACAAGCAATACAAAAAGCTTCTCGCAATGGACGGAATCGAACTTGAGTTTACCGACGATGCCTTTACGGAGATTGCAAAGCTCGCGGTTGAAAGGAAAACCGGCGCGCGCGGTCTGCGTGCCATACTTGAGGGCATTATGATGAAGCCGATGTATGAGCTTCCGTCAAGGAAAGATGTAAAGCGCGCGATAGTGACCGGGGCGTTTGTCCGCGGAAAAGAGCCGCTCACACTCATCACAGAAGATAAAAACGAAAAATAAACTGCATAAATCCGCCGGGTACAATGTTCCCGGCGGATTTTTTATAAAAAATGAGCGACTGCACAACGCATAGCAATGTACAGTCGCCGATTTATTAATGTTTTGCCGTGTTAACCGGTCGATTTCCTTATCTCGTAACAGCCTCGGGGTGCTTTTCGAGAATTACGGAGAGCGCCTCTTCGTCGGCACATACCGTAACATCCTCGGCAAACTGAAGTATGGACGCGGGTACACGGGGTGTGACATCTCCGAAAAGCGCACGCTCCAGTATTTCAGCCTTCCCCTTGCCGAGAGCTATCAGAAGGATTTTCTTCGCCTTCATTATCTGACCGACGCCCATTGATATGGCACGGGTCGGCACAAGATCACGGGAAGCGAAGAAACGGGAGTTTGCGTCGATAGTCGAATCGGTAAGATTTACAAGAGTCGTTCCCTTTGTAAATGCGTCGGCAGGCTCGTTGAAGCCTATGTGCCCGTTATTTCCAATGCCGAGCACCTGAATATCGATACCGCCCATAGAAGCTATGAGAGCATCATATCTCTTACAT
>CALDMI010000336.1 GCA_937914815.1 uncultured Clostridia bacterium | reverse complement strand
CTTCCACTCCGCGACGCGGTTCGCGACATGTGCCGTGAGCTGACGCCTGACGGCGGCAGACTCCTTGATATAGGCTGCGGCGAGGGATACTATACCGGGGAGGCTGCGCGTGAGATTGCCCCGCGCGGCGGTCGCGTCGCGGCGTTCGACATTTCAAAGGAGGCTGTGCGCCGCGCGGCAAAGAGACTGCGCGGGGCGGGGAACATCGACTTTGCCGTCGCCGGGGCTTACGGCATGCCGGTGTCGGACGGCAGATTTGATGTGGCGCTCAATATGTTCTCCCCACTTTGTCCGGAGGAGATCCGGCGCGCGCTCCGCCCGGGCGGCGGCTTTGTCATGGCTGTCCCGGGGGAGGAGCATCTGTTTTCGCTTAAAGCCGTGGCTTATGACACGCCGTACAGGAAGCCGGTGCTCGACCCGGCGCTCTCCGGCTTTGAGCTGATTTTCCGCCGTGAGCTCCGCTATACATTCGGACTTGATAACGGCGGGGACATACGCGCACTCTTTATGATGACCCCGTACGCTTACCGCACTCCGCCGGAGGGCAGGGCGCGGATTGCCGCGCTTACGCAGCTTGCGGCAGAGGCGCATTTTCTCGTCCTCGGATACCGGAAAGTATAGCCGGTCTGCGCCCCGGCGTATGACCGAAGCATGAAATTCTTGACAATCTGCCGGATGTGGTATATAATTATGCCGATGCGCACGCGCGGATAAGAACGGACAACACTTGTGTGTTCCGCACGATGTGCCCCGGCGCCGCTTTCGCGCCGGACCCCGATGTTTACGGGGGGCTTCTGGAGGACTTATGAATCTGAAACACGGAAAATATCTCGGGGTGGACTACGGAGATGTCCGCACCGGGCTCGCGGAATGTGACGCGTCCGGGCTTATTGCCACCGGTGTCGGCACCCTGCGCGAGGGCGGAATGATGCACACGGCACAGCGCGTTGCGCGCGAGTGCTCGGAGCGCGGGTGCGTCCGCATAGTCGTCGGTCTGCCGAAGAACATGGACGGCACCGAGGGCGAAAGGGTAAAGACGGTAATGGCGTTTATAGACCTCCTGCGCCCGCTCACAGATGCGGAGGTGGTCACCTACGACGAGCGCATGAGCACAATGACGGCTTATCGCTACCTCGACGCGACGGGTACGCACGGCAGACGCAGAAAAGAAAATATCGACACTTTATCGGCACAGATAATTCTTCAGGATTATATAGATAAAGAGCGGAACTCGGCGGGAAAATGATACACGCCCCACGGGATTTTCGCGTTAAGAAAGGATTTTTGCAAATGGAAAACAGGGAAGAGCCGGCATGGCAGAACAAGCCCTATACCGACGGGCTGACCTCCGCGCCGGGAGATAAGGCGCCCGAGTGGCGGGACGGAGAGTATGCCGGGCACCTCACCGCGAGCGATGACGGAACAGCAGGGACGACCGACAAGGTGACGGACGACGAAAAGGACACCGCGGAGAAGCCGGAGGAAACAGAGGCAACCGGAAAGACCGACGAGCCGGAGAAAAAGCCCGGGCGCGTCCGCGCATTCCTCAAAAAGAAAAACGTCACGCTTTCGCCGAAGGTCTACTTTATAGATGCTATGGGCTCTATGGCACTCGGGCTTTTTGCAACGCTCCTTATCGGAACCATTTTCGGCACCCTCTCGGACTATACCCACTGGTCGACATTCGGCTTCATGGCGACCTTTGCAAAGCAGGCGACCGGGGCTGTGCTCGGAATAGCCGTCGCCTACGCGCTCAAGGCTCCGCCGCTCGTGCTCTTCTCGGCGGGCGTCGCCGGGCTTGCCGGAAACGGATTCGCCACGGCTATAACCGCCGGGGGCGCGTCACTCACGGTGACTGCGGGACCTGCCGGAGCCTTCCTCTGCGCGCTCGTCGCAACCGAGGTCGGTAAGCTCGTTTCAAAGGAAACGAAAATAGATATACTTGTCACCCCGGTGGTGACTATCGGCGTCGGCGTCGGGCTCGCACAGCTTATCTGCCCGCTTGTCGCCTACTGCATGTACTGGATAGGATATTTTGTGAACTGGTCGACTGATATGTATCCTTTCTTCATGGGAATAATAATAGCCGTTGTGGTCGGCGTCGTTCTGACCCTGCCGATAAGCTCCGCGGCGCTCTGCGCAATGATAGGTATAACCGGAATAGCCGGCGGCGCGGCTGCTGTCGGCTGCTGTGCACAGATGGTCGGCTTCGCCGTCATATCCTTCCGCGAGAACCGCTGGTCGGGCGTCGTTGCACAGGGGCTCGGCACCTCGATGCTCCAGATGGGCAACATAGTGAAGAAACCGCTGATATGGATCCCCGCGACAGCCGCCGCCGCAGTGTGCGGTCCGGTCTCTACCTGCCTATTCAAGCTTGAGTGCTCGGGCGTCAGCGCCGGAATGGGCACCTGCGGTCTCGTCGGTCCTATCGGAATATTCACCGATATGGGCTTCGGGCTCATGAGTTCCCTCGGCGTCCTCGTCTGCTGTATAGTTCTTCCTGCGGCGGTCTCTCTCGGAATATCCGAGATAATGAGAAAGACGGGAGCGATAAAATACGGCGATATGAAGCTTGATCTTTAATTAATCCGATAGCCACTGAAAACCGCCGCCACCGTGCGGCAAAAACAAAAAAGAAAGGTGCTTAAACAAAGTATGTCAAAGCCGAATAATACACTCCTCTGCGATTTCTATGAGCTCACTATGGCGAACGGCTATTACGAGCTCGGGAAGGGAGACGAGATAGCCTATTTCGATGTGTTCTTCCGCACAATTCCGGACGGCGGCGGCTTCGCCATCGCGGCGGGACTCGAGCAGGTTATAGAATATATCAAAACTCTGAAATTCACCGAGCAGGATATAGAGTTTCTCCGTTCAAAGAACATGTTCTCCGAGGGATTTCTTAACTACCTGCGCAACTTCCGCTTTACGGGCGATATATACGCCGTCCCGGAGGGGACGCCGATATTCCCGGGAGAGCCGATACTCACCGTGCGCGCCCCGGCGATAGAGGCGCAGTTCATTGAGACCTTCGTTCTCCTCTCATTAAATCACCAGTCCCTGATAGCCACAAAGGCAAACCGCGTTGTAAGAGCCGCGCAGGGAAGACCGGTCGCAGAGTTCGGCTCCCGCCGCGCACAGGGGGCGGACGGCGCTATTCTCGGTGCCCGCGCCGCGTTCATCGGCGGCTGTGCCGCGACGGCGTGCACGATCTCGGACAGAGACTATGCAATACCCGCCACCGGAACAATGGCGCACTCATGGGTGCAGATGTTTGACAGCGAGTACGAGGCGTTCGTCGCCTACTGCCGCACGTATCCGCATAACGCGACTCTCCTTGTCGATACCTACGATGTCCTCCGCTCCGGAGTTCCGAACGCGATACGCGCGTTCCGCGAGGTGCTCGTTCCCCTCGGAATAAAGAACTGCGGAATACGCCTTGACTCCGGCGACATTACCTATCTTACAAAGAAAGCGCGCAAGATGCTTGACGACGCGGGCTTTACCGACTGTAAGATAGTCGTTTCAAATTCGCTCGACGAAAACATAATCCGCGATATAATTCTTCAGGGCGCGAAGATAGACTCCTTCGGCGTCGGTGAGCGGCTTATCACCGCGAAGTCAAACCCCGTGTTCGGCGGAGTTTATAAGCTCGTCGCAAAGGAGGAGAACGGCGAGATAGTCCCGAAGATAAAGATTTCCGAAAACCCGGAGAAGATAACCAACCCGCACTTCAAAAAGGTCTACCGCATCTATGACAAACAGAACGGAAAGGCAACAGCCGACCTTATCTGCGTGCACGACGAGGTGATAGACGAGACGAAGCCGCTTGAAATCTTCGACCCGGTACAGACATGGAAGCGCAAGGTCTGCGAGGATTACACCCTCCGCGAGCTCCTTGTTCCCGTGTTCCGCGACGGCGAGTGCGTCTACCACTCTCCGCACATCTCGGAGATACAGCAGTACTGCCGCGCGCAGGTCGATACCCTCTGGGAAGAGGTCACGAGATTTGAAAACCCGCACAGATATTACGTCGACCTCTCGCATAAGCTCTGGGATATAAAGCATGAGCTCCTTGAAGCCGGCGGCGCGGCTGTAAGACACGCCGAGAAGAAATAAAATCAGGAGACCCCGGGGTGCGCACAGCACCCCGGACTTTTATTTTTTTACCTGCCGGAGTTTCTGCTTTTTTCGATTGGCGATTTTGTTCTTTGCTTTTTGCCTCCTGCGGGGGTGTTTTTTGAATGTCGCATTTTCATGAAAACGCGCGAATGTGGCGGATTTTGTAAATTATACTTTTCATTTTTGCGCGAAATGTGGCGGATTTTGCCGCGGTAGAGTCGCCGGTAGAGAAAGTAGAGAGGTGGGAAAAATAATTCTACCGCCGGGAGATGAGTGTAGGGTGACTTTTTTTCTTCGTATGTATATAATCTTTACTGAAAGACGCCGCGAAGGCGGCACAGCGGAGGAAAAGAGTTATGAAAAACAAGATAAAGAAATTCCCTGATATACATTCTATAAAGGAAATGCTTACGATAAGTGCGACCGAGAGTCCGGACGCCGTAGCCTATGAATACCGCGAGGCGGGAGAGCCGAAGAGCGTCACGTTCTCGGCTTTTCGCGATGACGTCCGCTCGCTCGGTGCGGCGCTCGAAAAACGGGGGTATGGCAGGAGTCACATAGCCATCGCGGCGGCGAACTCCTACCGTTGGATAGTCACCTATCTTATGACGCTCACGGGCGGGGGAGTGTTCGTTCCCCTCGATAAGGAGCTGCCGG
>CALDMI010000335.1 GCA_937914815.1 uncultured Clostridia bacterium | reverse complement strand
ATTATCTCCTATCGGGCAGAGGGGCAGCTCCCGCTCAAGCCCGGCTACCTTCAGTCTGTAAAACATAAAAAATCCACCTTACGTATTGTTTTTAATTGCAATATAAGTATATAACATCGGGAGATCTTTTGCAAGTCTTTTTTCTAAAATTTATTCCGCCGCCCGTCCTTCGCGAGGGGGGTGCGGCAATGTGCGCGAAAAGATGCGGGGCGGTGGCAGAATATGCGGAAATACCCCCTATCCGTGTATCATTTTCGCTGTGTCAGACTTCGGGTATCTCAACCGCAAGCTCATGTCCGCACTCCGCAGAGCGCGCAATATAATCAAGAATTATCTGATTATAGAGTATCTCGCGGGAGGGGACGGGAGATGAGCCGCCGCGCATAGCGGCGTCAAGGAAGGAGCGTATCTTCTTATCAAAGTTTGTCGGCGACCCCTCAGGCGGGATTATCTCGGGTATACGGGTCTCGACCTGCCGCCCGTCTACCTCATGATAAAGTATCATATCCCCGCCTGTCGACCCGTTCCAGCACTCGGTCGACGGGATGCGGAGCCCGCCCTTTGTCCCGAGGATAACCGTGTCGCACGGGGTGTCAATATTCATAGCCCACGCTATTCTGAAATCGAGGATTATATCCCCCTCGAGCCGGACAAAGCCGGCGGCAAAATCGTCTACCGAAAAAAGCCCCGCATACTCCGGGTGCCCGGCGTCCCTGTACCCGGAATACCCCGGGTCGCGCCCGAAAAATGACGAGCGGTAGCCGGTTACGGTCAGCGGCTTCGGATACCCGAGGGCATGCATGACCATATCAATCGAATAGCAGCCTATATCGGCGAGGGCGCCGAGCCCGGCGGTCTCATCCTCTATAAACGTTGTCCCACGCCTTACAGGTATTCC
Source organism: uncultured Clostridia bacterium (assembly GCA_937914815.1). GTDB lineage: Bacteria > Bacillota > Clostridia > Oscillospirales > CAG-272 > UBA1740. The sequence continues at coordinate 234 of CALDMI010000335.1, read as the reverse complement.
GCGGCGGCGACCGCCCCCGGTCTGGACATAGTAGACCCGCCCGAGTTTTCCCGAGGAGACGATGTCGCATATCTTCTTCATATTGTCGTCAAAGCGCGGCTGAAAGCCTATCGACAGGACCTTTCCCGACCTATGCTCTGCCCTCATGACCTCCACCGCCTCATCCGTCGTGACGGTGAAGGGCTTCTCGAGGAGGACGTTTATCCCGGCGTCAAGCGCGCGGATAGCGCATGG
>CALDMI010000334.1 GCA_937914815.1 uncultured Clostridia bacterium | reverse complement strand
GCTTTTTCGCGAAAAGGTAATGATAAAATGAACGCAGTGCGGAGATCTTTCTCATTCTCGTGGTGTTTGAGTTTTTTCTGTCCATACCCACGAACATAAGAAATTCAATAACCGTCTGCGGTGTAACAGCTTTTGCGTCATCAAGGGTAATTCCGCGTATGCTTATCCCGGAAAAATCTTCGGCGCTCATCTCCGAGGCGGAGCTGCCGGCACGGAGGTACCGAAAAAAAGTCCGCAGGTCAAGGAGATATTCACATACCGTCTTTTCGCTGTTGCCCTTGATTACCGTCATGTATGTAGCGTATTCTTTGAGTAACGGCGGGAATGTCTCCTTGTATTCCTTGCCTGTAAGTGTCAGAACTGACATGATGACCTCCTTGCAATTTCTGCACTTCTTATTATACAAAATAAATCGCGAATTTAATGGACAAAATGTAAATTTTTTGTTTTTTCGGTTGCATTTCCGGCTATGTGTGATAAGATAGTAGCGTTATATATGAAATGATATTCACAAAGGAGGGCAGGCAAGCGCCGGTGGCGCCGCCCGTACCGATATGAAATTCTGTAAAAACAACTCGCAGGATATTGTGCGCATGCTCGTATATCAGTTCGGCATGACTATTTTTTCTCTGGTACTTTACTTTGCTGTCGGAATGGTTCAGGATGCCGATCCCAATGACACTTCCTGTCTTTGGGAGGTGCTTATCTCGGTCTTTGCGACGGCTTTTTATTTCATTCTTGTCTTTCTCGCGGCATGGGAGACCGGAGCGAGGGACAGAATAAAGGTAGATACCGGCAGAGAGTCGAAAGTTCCGTTCAAGGGGGCTCTTATCACAGGCATTGCAAATATACCGAATTTCATTGTTTCCGTTATGGGAATTGTCGCTTACTCATTTGTTCTTGCGGAGGTCGGTGGAAACGCCGTCGCCGCGGTGTCGCTCCTGCTTCTCAAATACGGTGCGTCGATGTATCTCGGCATCGGAATAGGTCTGGTAACGCTTTTCGGGCTCGGGACATCGAGCATGATTTCTTACTTTGTGCAGGTGATTATTTTCTTTGCCGGTGCTGTCTGCTGTTGTCTTGTTTCCGCGGCGGGCTACGGTGCGGGGTACAGAAATCTTCATTTGCTGCCGAGAAAAAAGAACGACTGATTTTTAGAAAAAAACAAACCTGCATATTCTGCAGAAAGCCCCCATATCTTTAAGTGATTAAAGGTACGGAGGCTTTTTCTATGCGTATTTATGTATTGAATTTCAGAAAGCATCGGTTGCTCTTCGGTATTCTGTCGGTAACCGTAATTGCCGCCGGTTTGTTCTTCCTTTGCTTCGGGCTGAACGGCGGTTTCAACTCGTTCGCCGTCCCTGCGGCGGGGGAGGAGAGTGACAAGCTGATAATCATTGATGCCGGACATGGCGGAGAAGATATTGGCGCAACTGGCACAAGCGGAGTTTTTGAAAAGGATCTCAATCTCGAGATTGCACTTGAACTCGGGAGGCAGCTCTCCGACGCGGGGTATGTTGTGCTCTACACACGCACGGACGACCGCCTGCTCTACAAAGCCGATGAGGATATAAAAGGACTGCGGAAAATATCCGATCTAAAAAACAGGTGTGCGATAGCCGATGAGCATCCGGAGGCGCTCTTTATATCCATACACATGAACTCATTCGGTGAGTCGAAGTATTCAGGCACACAGGTATACTACTCGGAAAACTCGGAAGACAGTAAAAAGCTTGCATCAGATATTCAGTCTGCCGTGAAAAAGGATGTTCAGCCGGAGAATAAACGGACAATAAAATCCGGAAACGAAATATATATTCTCAAGAATATAAAGAGCCCTGCTGTGCTTATCGAATGTGGTTTTATAACAAATGCGGACGAATGTGCCCGACTTTCGGAAAAAGAATATCAAAAACAGTTGTCTTCCTCAATAGTTTGTGGTATCATTGAATATATGAACACAAAGACGGCACAGTCAAACGGCTGATAGCCCTCCCGGAGGAAGTTGAAAATGAAATCACCGAAGGTAATATATGTCTGCCGCGAGTGCGGAGCAACAAGTATACGGTGGATCGGTAAATGCCCCGAATGTGGCGCATGGGACTCTTATGACGAGGAGTTTCAAGGCGACGAAAAAACCAAAAATCCTAAAATCGCATCTAATAACAAGGCAGAAAGGTTCTCTGAACTGCAATTGCCTACATATATGCGCACAAAAACCGGGATGGAGGAGCTTGACCGCGTTCTCGGTGGAGGGCTGGTCGACAGTTCTGCCGTGCTCCTGACCGGAGAACCCGGTATAGGAAAATCCACGCTGCTTCTCCAGATATGCTCGGAGCTCAGCAGGAGCAGGAGTGTACTCTATGTTTCCGGCGAGGAGTCAAAAGGGCAGTTGAAGCTGCGGGCGGAACGCCTCGGCATCGAGGGAGAAAATATATACCTTCTTACCGAAACGGATGTGGATACGATACTAGCAGAGTGCACCCGGATACACCCGGATGTTATAATAATTGACTCGGTTCAGACATTACAGTCACAGAAATTCGCTTCAGCCCCCGGCACAATAACGCAGGTAAAGGAGGGGGCAATGGCATTTATAAATTACGGAAAATCTTCCGGCGCTGCCGTATTCCTCGTAGGGCATGTGAACAAGGAGGGCGGAATATCCGGTCCGAAGTTTCTTGAGCATATGGTCGATGCCGTCCTTTGCTTTGAGGGCGAGCGGATGAACTCTTACCGTATAATAAGGGCAATCAAAAACCGTTTCGGTTCCACAAATGAAATAGGCGTGTTTGAAATGGGCGACAAGGGGCTTGTAGAGATTCCTAATCCGAGCGAGGTTGTGATGGCGGAGCGCCCACGTAATTCATCCGGCTCATGCGCCGGTTGCGTCATGCAGGGGACACGTCCGATAATAACAGAGATACAGGCGCTCGTGACGAAGACGGCGTACCCGTCGGCAAAGCGGACGTCGGACGGGTTTGACCACAATCGCCTCGGTCTCCTTCTCGCCGTGCTCGAAAAGCGCATGGGTTTGAAATTCTGGGAAAATGATGTCTATATCAATGTCGCGGGCGGAATATATCTCAATGAGCCGTCTGCGGATCTTTCAGTCGCGATGGCATTGATAAGCGGGATAACCGACAAAGTAATACCGGACCAACTAATAGCTTTCGGCGAAATAGGGCTTGCCGGAGAAATACGTGCGGTCTCTCATATCGAGTACAGAATAAAGGAAGCCGTACGCCTCGGATTCACGAGAATCCTTGTCCCGAACAAAAATCTGAAAAACGAAATCGCACTTCCGAAGGGAGTAACCCTTACTGGGCTTACAAATGTGCGTGAGCTACCCGATTGTATGTCCGGGAAAGCCGTAAAGGACTGACAGAGTGTCAAAAAACACTGACAGGATGATATATTTGTGTATCATGCACAAATTGTCATCCTTTTTTTCTACATCAAATATTAAAAACCTCAAAGCAAATACTTGAAAACAAAGTCAAAATCAGTTATAATTTATAACAGATGGTGCCTGAGAAACGGTTCTTTCAATTCTAATTACGGTAAAGCAAGGAGAAACACTAATGGAAAAAGTTTACACAAAAAGTATTCGTAATGTAGCGCTCCTGGGACACAGCGGGGGCGGTAAAACATCGCTTGCGGAGTCGATGCTTTATATTTCAAGAATTACGGACCGTCTCGGAAGTATAACCGACGGAAACACTGTATGCGATTACGACCCGGAAGAGATAAAGCGTGGTTATTCGGTTTCAGCCACAACCGCACCTATGCTTTGGAATGGGACGAAGATAAATATACTTGACACTCCCGGCTTTTTCGATTTTGAGGGCGAGGTGCGCGAGTGCGTACGCGCCGCAGACGCTGCTGTTATCGTTGTAGACGGTAAAGCCGGAATTGAGGTCGGTACGGAGCTCGCGTGGAATCACGCAACGGCGGCGGGAATACCGAAGGCGTTCTTCATAAACCGCTTTGACGATCCCGAGGCGAGATTTTATAAGGTGTTCGGCGCGATACGCGAAAAGTACGGCGTCAATATATGCCCGATACAGATACCCGTAATTGACGGAGACACGGTAATAGGATTTGCAAATCTCGTCGAGATGTGCGTTTACACATTTGAGAAGAGCACCGGTGAATATGTCCGCAGCTCGATACCGGAAAAATTCAAGGATACAATAGCTGAGTATCACTCAATGCTCAACGAGGCGATAGCGCAGACCAGCGATGAGCTTATGGATAAGTTCTTCAATGAAATTCCTATCAGCCGCGAGGAGTCTCTCGAGGCGATACATGAGGGAATAATCAAGGGTGAAATAGTGCCTGTATTCTGCGGTTCGGCTATAAAGAACTGGGGAATAAAAACGCTTCTCGATACGATAGCGGAGTCTTTCCCCCGTCCGACAGCAAAGAAGAACGAGCACATAATAAAGGATGACGGAACGATAGGTGAGATAGCTATCGACCCGGAGAGCCCTG
>CALDMI010000333.1 GCA_937914815.1 uncultured Clostridia bacterium | reverse complement strand
TGCACTCCCCGTTGAATATCTCATATCGGAGGGCGATGATCTGTTTCCGTTTCTGAAATTCAAAAACGCCGGGAGAATAAGATATCTTTTCAGGACCGGGAGATATGCAGATTGTGCAGACCTGATTTTGACGCTCGGAGGTGCCGACGACGAGACCGAATATCTACTGACAGATTGCTATTTCCGCCTTGGAAAAAAAGCAGTTATAAACGGTTCTCTCACGACGGCAGAGGGGTACCTGCGCACATCGTCAGAGCACAGCAATAAGACTGCCTACGAAACGGAGCGAATACGCGCTCTGACTTCTCTGTATCTTGCAATATGCAAAAATATACAGTCGCCTCTTCTTGAATTTAACGCGGACGAGTATTCCGCGCACTTTTCCGAAATGAGCGAATACGAGCTGACGCGCTATATTTCAGGCGACACCACCTATAATTATAGAAATCAGCTCTTTGCAAAGCACATGGAGGCAAAACGCTTTATGCACTCAAACAACCCGACGGCTGCACTCGCCGTCCTGCGAGAGCTCGAGGACCACAAGTCCCCAGCCGAATACAATGCACTCGTGATATTCGGCGTTTACGGCGATATAGAGCAATGCGCAAAGAAGCTGTGCGACTACGAAACCGCATACCGTTATTCACAGAAGCGAATGACACTTATGAACAATTTCAGAGCCTGAACAGAACGCCGCGCGGCGCCGGGACATCTTCCGGATACCGTCGGCGTTTTTTTGTGTCGTAATGTCGGTAAAAATAATAAAAATACTTGACTTACCTTGAATTTGGTGATATAGTATATTTGGTGAAAGTTGGACCATTTACACTTTATGTGTAGTCGGTCAAACCTATAAATTGCGGAAGGAGAGATTTGCAACAATGCAAATCGGGAAACAACTTGGATAAGTACACAGATACCGAAGTTTTCGGGCTCCCGACGGCGGAAAAGCTCTGTGCAGAGCTTCTTGCAAGCGAAAATGCAGACATACGGGCACAGCTCGCGTCGCTTTTCGACAAGGATACCTTCGTCGAGACCTCGGCTTATGCAAAACGGGGATTTTCGGATTTCCTCACAGCCGAAGGAGCGCGTGAATTTGAAGGGGTCATAACCGGATACGGCGCGATTGACGGCAGACTGGTCTTCGCCTTTGCGGAGGACAGCACGCGTATGGGCGGCGCAATTGACGAGAGGCATGCAAAAAAGATAACGGACCTCTATGCCCTCGCCATGAAAAACAAGGCTCCGGTCGTCGGAATATTTGATTCCACCGGTGCGGAAATTTTTGAGGGAACAGGCTCGCTCTCAGCATACGGCAGAATAGCGGGCGCGGTGGCTCACGCCTCCGGAAAAATTCCGCAGATAGCCTATGTTTACGGCAACTGCTTCGGAACCGCCGCGGCGATTGCCTCCATGTTCGATATAACTGTAAAGCGGAGCGAGGCTAAGCTCTATGTTGCCTCTCCTGACCTCACCGGAGTTAAGAACGGACAGGATTCTGTTCTGGCATTTACGGGTGACGACTCACAGTGCGCAGGCTTCATACGGAGCATGATTTCTTTCCTTCCCTCCTCTGCAGGAGCCGGACCGATAGTAAACATCTGTGCGGATAATCTCAACCGCCTGCTCGGCGACCCGGAATTTTCCGGCGACGCTCTTGCGGTCGTTTCCGCAATTTCGGATAACGGAGTGTTTTATGAACTCGGTCATGACGGAAACGCCGTGACCACATCTCTCGCCGTCATAGGCGGCGTCAGGTGCGGAATAGTCGCGACCTCTTTTGCGGTCGGTGAAGGAAGAATCAATGCCGCGGGAGCACGCAAAGCCGCGCACTTTGTCGCATTCTGCGACGCCTACTCTATTCCGGTTGTCACTCTGGTCGATTCTCTCGGTATAGTAACCGACGCAGAAAACGAAAAGGACGGTCTTGCACCCGCGCTTGCACGCCTCGCGTTCGCGTATTCGGTCTCCTCTACGCCGAAGGTAACCGTAATTACCGGGCATGCCATAGGCGCCTCGTTTGTTCTGCTTGGTTCAAAGTCACTCGGTGCCGAGCTTGTATACGCTACCGACAATGCAGAAATAGGCGCGCTCAACGCCGAGGCGGGAGTGGCGTTTGCATGGGACAAATATATTACTCTCGACACAACGCGCGAAATGCTCGTGAAAAACTGGAAAGAAAATGTCTCCTCACCTGTTGCCGCGGCGGCAAGCGGAGAAATCGATGACATAATTTCCGTAAACGAAATGCGTTGCAGAATATGCTCCGCCCTCCTTATGCTCTCCGGAAACGGCAACATGACCGGCGGGCGCGGTATTCTTCCCCTTTAAGGAGGCGCGCAATGAACGCTTTACTTGAAGTATCCGATTACACACAGCCGGTAGACGGATTTCTTAATAAGCTGTCTTTCGGCGGAATGATGCTGCTCATCGGTATGCTTGCGGTTTTTTCTGTGCTCATAATTATCTGGGCTTTCCTTGCGGCATTCAGTCGCTTGAGCCAGAGAAAAAAGAGCGTCAAGCCTGCGCCGAAGCAGGAAGCAAAACCCGAGACCTATCATAAAAATACCGCAGATGAACAGGAGCTCATTGCCGTTCTCACGGCGGCAGTTTACGCCGCTGAAAGCGAGAGCAACGGGCTGAAATTCAGAGTTGTTTCCTTCAGAAAAAAATAATTACGACGCCGAAAGGGAGATATTGAAATGAAAAAATACAACATTACCGTAAACGGAACTACCTACGAGGTTCTTGTGGAAGAGGCTGATGCGGGTTCTGCCGCACCGGCATATCAGGCACCCGCATATACACCGGCAGTTGCAAAATCCACCGCCTCGCCCGCGAAGAGCGCGCCTGTCAGCGGCACGCCTGTAACTGCACCGATGCCCGGCAACATACTCGAAGTAAAGGCAGAAGCAGGTAAGCCCGTGAAGAAGGGCGATGTCATCTGCGTGCTTGAGGCTATGAAGATGGAGAACGAAATCCCCGCCCCCTGTGACGGTGTTATAGGCTCCGTCAATATCACAAAGGGCGCTACGGTAGCCACCGGAGATATTCTTGCTACAATCAACTGATATTCCACCAAAATAATTTAAGAAACGGGTTCATTATAAAATGCTTGATGCTATAAAAAACTTTCTGAAGTCAACGGGCATCGCACAGATGTTCTCGAGCTCTGACTGGTGGCAGTATCTTATAATGTATGTTATAATCGGGGTTCTGCTCTATCTTGCGATAGTCCGCAAGTTCGAGCCGTTGCTTCTCATGCCGATAGCTTTCGGTATGCTGCTTGCAAACCTCCCCGGCGCCAACCTGATACACCTCGACTTCTTCTTTGACGGACATTACATTGACAAATATGTTCTCTCAACTCTCACACCCGCTCAACTGCAGACAATTGCTTCCGAAATGCTCGGATATGTAGCAGACAGCGGTACAGCTGACGCGCTGCGCAGCTTTGTTGCAAATGCCGCGCCGGATGCAACTGTTATCTCCGCCATACGCTCTATCATGGCGGAAAACATAACAACTTCCCACCTGATAGCGGTGCTCAACAACTTTACCGTTGGTGCCGTTCCGGTAACGATAGACGCCGTGAAAAATATGACATCTGCAGAGATTGCAAATCTCATTTCTTCCTCCGACTTTGCCGCGTTTTTCGGCTCCGGCGGGCATGTGAAACTTTCAAAAGTAGTTTCCGAGGTCGTTTCTGACGGTGGACTGCTTGACATTCTTTACCTCGGTGTCAAGCTCGGTGTATACCCCTCCCTCATCTTCCTCGGTGTCGGAGCTATGACCGACTTCTCCCCCCTTATTGCAAATCCGAAATCCCTTCTTATGGGAGCGGGCGCACAGCTCGGCGTATTTGCCGCATTCTTCTTTGCCCTGTTTCTCGGCTTCTCGCCAATGCAGGCAGCGGCGATAGGTATAATCGGCGGAGCAGACGGACCTACAGCTATTCTCGTCACAAAGGAGCTCGCCCCCGAGTTGCTCGGCGCGATAGCCATAGCCGCGTACTCCTACATGGCGCTTATCCCGATCATTCAGCCTCCGTTCATGAAGCTGCTCACTACCAAGAAAGAGCGTGAGATAAAAATGTCAGAGCTCAGACCTGTCTCTCATTTTGAGAAGGTCATGTTCCCCGTTCTCGTTAC
>CALDMI010000332.1 GCA_937914815.1 uncultured Clostridia bacterium | reverse complement strand
GCCGATAACCGCGCTCAGCAGCATGTTTGCCCCGAGAGAGAGGTCAAAGGAGCCGCAGGTGAATATAAAGGTCGCACCCGTCGCAACGAGGGCGACGAGCGTCGCGTTCGAGACTATGACCTCAAAGCCTATCCGCAGGTTTATCCCGTTTGCGAGCGCGGAAATCACATAAAGGAGCCCGAGCGCCGCGGCAGCCATCGCGGGTATCGCCCCGACGACGCGCTGTATTATGAGAGCCCTCCGGCGCAGGGCGTCCTCCCGCCCCGGCATAATATTGCCCTCCGGCATTTTATCCCCTCCTCTCTATATCATATATCCGATTATATCCGCGTCGGTAAGCGACGGCGAGCGGAGAAATTCCCGGCTTATCCGCCCGTCCTTCATTATAATGAGGCGGTCTGCCATACCCATGAGCTCGGTAAGCTCCTCGGAGATCATTATAACCGTCTTTCCCTCGCACTTCATTCTGTACATGAGCTGATACATCGCCTGCTTCACCCCTATGTCAATCCCCCTCGTCGGACAGTCGAGTATCAGAATATCGGCGCCGGAGCCGATGAGCTTCCCGAAAACCACCTTTTGCTTGTTTCCGCCCGACAACTGCCAGACCGGCTGGTCCTGTGAATAGCATTTTATCCGCATCCGCTCAACCTGCCGCCCGACGTATTCCCGCTCCCGGCGCGAGGTTATGAAAAATCCGCCGACCGCAATGTGCGAGAGCCCCGCTATCGCTATATTGTCCCTTATCGACGCCTCGGTACAGAGCGACTCGAGGTCGCGGTCCTTCGCCGCATAGCCGACCCCGCGGCGGATGGCATCCGCCGTCCCGTGTATGCGCTCCCCGCGCACATAGACCGCGCCCCGCTCCGGCGGGACAGCGCCGTAAAGCAGCTTTCCGAGCGTGTGCATGCCGCAGTGTGACAGCCCCCCGATGCCGACTATCTCCCCGCGGTGCGCGGTGAGGGTAAGATCAATCACCCGGGAGCGGAAGGTCAGCCCCTCCGCCCGGAGGGCTACCTCCGGGGAAACCTCCCCGCCGTAGTCCGAGCGGTAGTAATCCCCTTTCAGCTCTCTGCCTATCATGGAGGTCTTTATCGCCTCCGGGTCAAAGTCCTCCCTCTCAAAGGTGCGGATTATCCGCCCGTCGCGCAGCACCGTCAGCGTGTCACATACCCCGGTTATCTCCTCGAGGTCGTGGGATATGAATACGACCGCGCCACCGCGTTCTTTCATTTTTTGCATAAGACCGTATATTATCTCTCTGCCCCGCTGTGAAAGCGCGGTCGTCGTCTCGTCGACTACTATTATCCGCGGCTCCCTCTGCCATACCTTCGCCACCTCGATAAGCTTTCTGTCCATCATGTCAAGGCTACCTGTGAGCATGCCCGCCCGGATGTGTGACGCGCCTATTTCGTCGAGCGCCGACTGCGCCGCCGCCATCATCTCCCTCCGGCTTATGAACCCGCCGTGTGAAAATTTCGCCGTGTCGCAGAGAAAGATATTCTCGGCAACCGTAATTCCGGCGACCGTCCCGCTCTCCTGCACTATCATTCCGACCCCACATCGCAGCGCGTCATACATGCTCGCGGGCTCCCACCTCTCGCCGAGGTAGTACATCTCCCCGCAGTCACAGTCCTGCATCCCCGAGAAAATGGAGGTTATCGTCGATTTTCCGGAGCCGTTCTCGCCGATGAGCCCGCGTACCTCGCCGGACCGCACCTCGAGGTCCACCCGGTCGAGCGCCGTCACCGGTCCGAACGTCTTAGTCATTCCGACAACGCGCATGATTACGTCGCCCTGCCCCGGCATATCCCGCCCGGTATCCCTCGCCGCGCCGCCATTGCCCATGCCGTCAGCCGAACCGCCCATATAATCACCTCCCGGGAAAATAAAATACAGTGCCGCAAAAAAACGTTTCTTCGCACCTTATCTTTCCCGGACTTCCCGGAAAACAAACATAGATAAAACAAAAAAATCATTTTTCCGCCCTAAACTGCGGGAAAATAAAAAAAGCCCCCGCAGAGCGGGGGTACGGTCGGTTGGTGATAA
>CALDMI010000331.1 GCA_937914815.1 uncultured Clostridia bacterium | reverse complement strand
CTTGTAATACGCGCGGGTGAAGTTCTCCGCGCGGCGCTTCGCATCCTGGGCGACGCCGTAGTTCGCGTCCTCCATCATCTCCGCGGAGATGGTGAATTCCTTTGTGAACTGAATGTGCTCTATGAACTTTTTGTAGGTCTCATAGACGGTGTCCCCCTCGGCTCCCGCGCCCTCGGGCGTTGCCTTGAAGATGTCAAATTCGTTCTGACCTACAATGGTCTCGCCGAACTTGTTGCTCTTCTCGACATTGAAGAGCCAGTCGCAGACTCCGCCGCGCTTCGAGAGTATGTCGCTCTCGTGCTCGATAATCATTTTTATAGGGGTTTCGAGTTTGCCGACGGCGCTGTTGTTCAGACCGTTGGATTTTGAATAAAGTATCATTTTTCCTGTCCTTTCTTATTGTGACTGATTAGGCACGGCGTCAGCCTTTGTCGTCGGCGCTCGCCACGGCGGGGGGAGCGACGAAGCGTATCTGTATCTTCTCGGCGTTGCATGCGTCGTAGACGACGGCTATTCCGTCCTCCTCGGGTGTGCCGCTCACGAGGCTGTAAACATTTTTGATGTACTCCGCCATATTGACGCGGACGCCGGGGTATATCTCGTCCGGTGCGGTGGTCACCGCGACCTCGAACACCATGTCGGGGGTGACGGGGAAGACGCGCAGCATCTCACCGTTCGGGGAGACGAGCTGCTCTGCCGCTATGTACTGCGGCATTGTACTGCCGCTCGCACAGTGGACAGCCGCCCCCTCCGCGAGGGTGAGGGCACAGCCGATGTAATACTTCTCGGTGACCTCCGTATTGACCATTTTGTAGTCGGGGATCCCGGTCGGTGAATTGAGTATTTTTACAAGCTTGAACATTTTTGTTGTTTTTCCTTTCTCCGGTTATCCGGAAATGCGTTTATAGAGTTTTCTTATCTCCGTGTCTGAGAGGTCGGAGAAGAGCTCGCGCGCACGTCTCATCTCATCGTCGCTCATTCCTGCCGGGGTGTGCGCCGGGGAGGGGTACGCGCTGCGCAGGTGGGCGCGGTTGTCCTGCCTTTTGCCGCCCGAGGTCGCGAGGTATGCCTCCCTCGCGCTGAGCCCGAGGTCGCGCAGCTCGGCAAAGCGTATCGGGTCGGGCAGGGCGGCTATGTCGGAGAGAGCCGAGAGCTCGGGGAACATGGCGCGGAGCTCTCTTGCGTCCTCCTCCGCGCGCCGTCCGTATTCCTGCATTGCGGCGTCGTAGCCGTCGCCGTCGTTGGCTGCTGCGGCGGTCTTTTCCGTCGCATCGTCGCTTTCCGCGCCGCCCACACACTCCTCCGCTTTTCCGCCCGCGGTATATTCTTCTGTCGCGCCGCCGTCCTTTCCTGTGGCGTCCGCCACCTCCATGTCACCGTCCGCCGGGGCGGCGGTCAGCTCCTCCGGCAGGCGTTCTGTAGCTTCCGCATCCATATTTTAACCTCTCTTTATCCGCAGGTCGGAGCCCACGGTTTTTGTCGCGCGCGGCTCGTCCTTCTGCTTGTTGGGAGCTGTTATTTTGCCGCCCTTGACGGTGGCGTAGGTGGATGAAATATTGTTCTTTCTTTTCATTTGTTTTCCTTTCCGGTCGTCTGACCGCAGTTTCAGTTTTTGCCGTTTTTCATGTCCTCGAGCTTCTTTTTGAGATATTCGAGGTAGGTTATCTCTTTTCCGCTCTCGTCGTAGTAGTGCTTCTCTCTGTACGGTGCTCCGGCTTCGATGCGCTTTATGTCCTCGTCGCCGAGACCGAGGGACCTTGCGTAGTTCATAGCCTCGGATTTCGTCAGCTTCGTCTTGTTCATCTGCTCCATGAGATAGCGGATTATCGACTCGCGCGCCGCGCGGGTGCCCTCCTTTGCGGCGTATGCCGCGTTTTCCTCCGAGAGCCCGAGGGTGAGGGCGTACTGGTAGGCTGTCATCGGGTCTACCATGCGCTCGCTTGTCAGGTGCTTTACGGCGTCCGACGCGAGCTTTGACTGGTTTTTGTTATACGAGGCTATATAGTCCGCGTATGACGCGGCGTTCTTCCGCTCGCCCTCGGCGGCGGCGCTCCTTGCGGCGGTCATTGCCCGCTGCATGTCGGAGTGGGCGACGCCCTGAAGGTAGTCTCTGTACCCGCTGTAGCTCATTCCCGCCCCGGCGAGAGCCTCGGCGCGCCTGCCGTAGCCTGTGTCCGCGCGGGTGTAGCTCTCGGCTGCCGCGCGCTCTGCCGTGGCGCGCTCTCTCGCCGTGTCGGTGCCGTAGCTTTTCAGCCAGTCGGCGTAGCTCGCCGCCCGGTTCTGCCGGAGCTTCGTCTTTATGTACTTTGCCGTGCCGATGCCGCTTATAAGCTTTTCTGTGTCCATTCTTCCTCCTGCGTTTCTCCCGCCTTTTCCACCTCATCCTTGAAGTATTCGACATTCTCTCTTGCGTACGGGTAGTGCGCCCGCTCCTGACATTGCCAGTAGCGGAGCAGGGTGACCGGGCTTTCCGGGTCGCCGAGAGTCCCGGCGCGCAGGTTTTCGAGATTCCGCTCCCAGAGCGCCTCGCGCTGATACTCCGCGCCGCCGTTGAGGTCGACGGAGAAGAGGTAAGAGTCGTCGTAGACATACTCACCGGTTATGGCGTCGTATTCAAGGAAATCGTACCGGTTGAACTCCGCCGAGTGAATCCTGCCGTAGGCGTCCTTATAGGAGAGGGCGCGCGGCTCGTCGGCAAATGCGAGAAAATGCTCGAATATCAGCCGGTCTATCGCGGAGTAGGCGGTGTATTTCATCTTTTTCTTTGATTCGAGTCTGCCGGACGCCTGCGATATGCGGAGCTGTCTTGCGACTCCCGATTCGTTGTACCCGCCGTCGTTCCCCTGAAAGGCGTCGGATATTCCGATTATGCGCTTCGCCTGGTCGTAGAGGCGTTCCGCCTCGGCTATATCCTGCGATATGTCGGGGGTTGTGTCCACCTTTCCGTACTGTGCTGCACTCTCGCCCGGCTTCATTTTGATAAGCTGCCCGAATACGGAGTTGTTGAGCGTTATGCTCGCGTCCTCGGGAACTATCGGGGTTATCCCCGCCCGCAGGAGCTTCTGTAATATTCTCGTTTCGAGCTTGTTTATCGCCTGCTGCTCTGGCCTTATGTACTCGCAGTCGGACTGACCGAGGAGTCGCCCCTCCGACGATGTGTTGCGCCTTATCGCTATGGGGAAGGTTTTCGGGGTGTAATAGGGGAGGCGTGTATGGT
>CALDMI010000330.1 GCA_937914815.1 uncultured Clostridia bacterium | reverse complement strand
CCCGTGTACGCTTTTTCGGGGGTTCCTCGGGCTCCGGCTCCGGCTCTGCGGGTATCTCCGGCTCGGGCTCCTCCTCCGGCTCGGGCTCCGGCTCCTCGGGTCCCTTGAACTTGAACACATTGAGCGCGCTCGTGTTCTCTTGCTTTTCGGGGACGCCGGTTTTTACCTCTACGGCGTCCTCCGCCGGGGTCTCAACCGCGCTCTCCTCCGTCGGGTCGACAGACGGGATATGCGAGAACTCCTCGGAGGTGGCGGAGCGCTCCTCCGCTTTCGGCTCCTCGGGCTCCGGGTCGTCCTTTATGCCGAGGACCTCGTTACGCAGTTTTTTGACCTGCGCCATATGGTATTTTTCGCTCGCGTCGGTGAATCGGGGGACATAGGTCGTGCGCATCGGGTAATCCGCGCCCTGTCTCCCGTCCGGCTTCGCGGCGGGTTCCTCTGCTTTCTTGCCGGGCGTTTTCTTCCCTGTCGGGTCTGTCACCGTTCTTCCGAGGGCGGCGCGAGCGAGCTCGTCCGGGTCGCTTACAGCAGTATGTACGCCGTCGGTCGTCGCCGTCTCCCCGGCGGAGTCAAAGCGGTGCTCTCCCCCGGAGCCGGCATTGAACTCTATCTCATATGCCCCGTCCATGCCGCGGGCGGCGGTTACGGACTCATCTTCTCCGCCCGCCTTTGAGAGTATCTCGTCGAGATCTCCCTTTTTTATTCTCTCGTTTCCGTTCAATTCGCGCTCCTCCCTCCGTGGCGCTGTATCGCCACCTCTGTGAGTAACACCGCGGCGGCGGCGGAAACATTAAGCGAGTTCACGCTGCCGAACATCGGTATTGATATGATAAAATCGCATTTTTCGCGGACAAGGTGGGATATTCCCGCCCCTTCATTTCCGAGGACGATGGCAATCGGTCCGCGCAAATCCGCGCGCGAGAAGTTGTCACCCGACATATCCGCACCGTATACCCAGACGCCCTTTTCCTTCAGCTCGTCGATAACGCCGGAAATATTCACGACCTTTGCGACGCGCATATGCTCTATGGCTCCGGCAGACGCCTTTACCGCCGCGGGAGTGAGCCCTGCGGCGCGCCGCTTCGGAATCACGACGCCGTGCGCCCCCATGCACTCTGCCGACCGGATAACGGCTCCGAGGTTATGCGGGTCCTCCACCCCGTCAAGTATTACTATAAACGGGGGCTCCCCGCGCTCCTCAGCATAGCGGAGGATATCCGCGACGGAGGAATAATTACGCTCTGCCGCGACGGCGACGACGCCCTGGTGGTGTGTATTTCCGCACAGAGCCTGAAGTCTCTGCTTCTCTATCGGTATCAAGGGAACCTTTTTATCCGTCGCCATGCGGGCGATAAGCAGTATCGAGCCCTCGGCTGGACCTGTCTGAATGTATATTTTCTCGATATCTCTTCCGGATTTCAGAAGCTCTATAACGGCGTTTCTGCCGCTCACGATATTCTCACCGACCTCTTCGTCGTCCGGCACGCGGCGGCGCGCATCACCTGAAAAATCTCCGCGACGGGGATATCGCGACCCCTCCTGTCCCTGCTGCCGTCCTTTTTTTATGTATCCTTCGTTTTTCAAAATCAGACCTCTTAAACAATATCCGGCGGAAAATCCGTTGCGGATAAACTTACTCATAATAAGTATATCATAAACGCGCGCGTTTGTACAGAGAATGTGACAATTTTTTTGATATGATTTTACGCCGGGAGAATTGGACGCTCATGACGGAATATTCATGGCGGGAGAAAAAAGAAAAGGACCCGCGCAACATTGGCGCGGGTCCGCTCCCCCGGATATCCGGGCAGCTCGACATTCGACGGTATATGATGATTAAAAACCATAGATACCGCTGGTGTTGCCGACAGAAAATCAGTTAGCAGCTGCTCTTCTCTTAGCGAAGCACTCGCTGCAGTAAACTGCCTTTCCCTCGGTAGGCTTGAAGGGCACCTGGCACTCCTTGCCGCAATCGGCACAAACGGCGGAGAACATCTCTCTCTCACCCTTCTGTGCGTTCTTTCTTGCTGCGCGGCACTCCTTGCATCTCTGGGGCTCGTTCTCGAATCCTCTGGATGCGTAGAACTCCTGCTCACCGGCGGTGAACACGAAATCCTTGCCACAATCTTTGCACTTCAATGTCTTGTCCTGGTACATGGTTTCTTTCTTCCTCACTTAAAGGTATAA
>CALDMI010000329.1 GCA_937914815.1 uncultured Clostridia bacterium | reverse complement strand
GGTTTTTGTCTCCGTCTCGCCGTCCTTTGCCCTCACGCTCCGTCTTCTCTTTTTCTTCTCGGGGAGCGGAATTTCATAGGAGTCGTCAAGCAGGTCGTCGATGCTTATGCCGAAGAGTATCTTTATTTCAAGAAGCTTCGACACCTCGGGATACGACTGCCCGCACTCCCACTTATAGACCGCCTGTCTCGAAACGCCGACGGCGGAGGCGAGCTCATCCTGCGTGAGTCCTCTGATTTTTCTGAGTCTTACGAGTTTTTCACTGAAAGTCATTCTTTTTATCCTCGCTTTGATTTTTGTTCGGATTTTATTTTCCGGCTTTGCGCCGGCGTTAATCTAAATCAATCTGATAGCTGATAGTCCGCGGTGTAGGAGGCGTACGTCGCGTCGTCAAGCCGCCAGCCGTTATCCTCCCGCCGGAGTCCGACGCTTATCTCCTTTGTCTGGCTCCCCTCCCCGTCGCTCACAAGAACGTATATCGAGACAATCACGCGCGAGCGCTCCGTTCCCGTTATACGGAGTGTCCCGTAATCGTATACGGCGGTGCCGCGGAGCATCACCGGGTAGCCGTCATAGACCATGAAGGTCGCGTCCGTGTCCCCTGTGAGCGTCACACTTATGTATCTTGCGAAATTTCCCGCGCCGTCCGAGCTCATGCCGGAAAGCTTGGTTTTAATAAGCAGCGCGGAGTAGTCCTTTGTGTAGGTCTCCCGTATCAGCTTCTCAATATCGGAGACGGACGTGACGCCGTAGGCGGTGAGGTCTCCCTGCGCCGCCTCAATATACGCGCCGTATTTTTTCGCGCTCTCCGCCGCGCTCGCCCGTATTCCGGTGCCGTAAAGAAGAGAGTTCAAGCTCTCGCTCCTCCCTATCAGCTCCTCCGCGGCGGTGAGAACTTCTCCCTCGTCATACTCTATCCCGCACGAGCAGGAGGTGAGCGAGAGCGCAAGCGCCGCTACAAGAGAGAGAAGGAGCACTACCGCAATGCGGCGTTTTTTAATACACGCCATAGCCCTTTACACTTCTCCGTCGTCGGAGTCGGAGTCGTCGGTCTCCGTATCGTCGGAATCCGTATCCTCGGCGTCGTCGGCATCGCTGCCCGTGGCGTCCTCTGCTTCGTCGGTCGGTGAGCCCTCGCCGTCCTCGGGTATCTCCTCGATATTCTGCGCATCTATTTCAGCCTCGGCGGAGTCTATCTCCTCCTGCTTCTCTATTCTCGCAAAGGTATTGATAAAGCAGCCCTCGGAAAGTCTCATCACTATAACGCCGGCGGCGCCTCTCGAATAGACGTTTATGTCTCCGACGGCAATTCTTATGACGGTGCCCTCGTTGGTTATGAGCATCACATCATCGTCGTCGGCAACCGTCGCGACCGAGGCAAGCTTTCCGGATTTTTCGGTGATCTTATGGCATATAACGCCGCTGCCGCCGCGGTTCTTCATCTGGCGGAACTCCGAGAACTCGGTTCTCTTACCCATACCGCCCTCGGTAATCGTGAGCAGCTTCTTTGTCTCGTCGACAACCGCGACGCCGGCGACAGAGTCACCGTCGGCAAGTCTTATTCCGCGCACACCGCGGGAGACACGACCCATGACGCGGACGTTCGTCTCGTCAAATCTCGTCGCAAGACCGTCGCGGGTCGCTATAAGGAGGCTCTCGTCGCCGCGGGTGTGGCGGACGAATATCAGCGAGTCGCCCTCGTCGAGCTTTATCGCTATCTTTCCGCCCTTGCGCTGATATGCAAATCTCGCGAGCGGGGTTCTCTTTATAACTCCGCGGCGGGTCACCATGGTGAGGTACTCGTCCTCAGGGAAAGAGGTTACGGAGATCATCGCCGTGACCTTCTCGTCGTTTTCAAGCTGAATGATATTTACAAGGTTTGAGCCCTTTGCCGTCCTTGACACCTCGGGGATCCTGTACGCCTTCTTCGTGTAGACGCGTCCCTTGTCGGTGAAGAACATTATAACCGAGTGGCTGTGCGCGACGAGGACGGTCTCAACATAGTCGTCCTCCTTTGTCGTCATGCCTATGATGCCCTTTCCGCCGCGGTTCTGCGCGGTGTAGACATCGGCGCGCTGACGCTTTATGTACCCGGTGTGGCTCATCGTGATAACGCAGGTGTGCTTTTCGATAAGGTCCTCAAGGTCTATCTCCTCGGAGGACTCTATTATCTCGGTGCGGCGCTTATCGCCGAACTTCGCCTTTATTTCAAGAAGCTCGGTTTTCAGTATCTCGCGTATTCTGCCCTCGTCCGCAAGGATAGCGCGGTAGTCGGCAACAAGGACAGCGAGCTTTGCGAGTCTGTCCTCGACCTTCTGTCTCTCAAGTCCGGAGAGCTTACCGAGGGTCATCTCGACAATCGCCTGTGCCTGCTCGTCCGAGAGACCGAAGCGGGCGATAAGCCGCTCTTTTGCATTGGGTATCGACTCGCTCGACTTGATTATCGCTATAACCTCGTCGATGTTGTCTATCGCTATCTTGTAGCCCTCGAGGATATGCATTTCCTTGAGCGCCTTGTCAAGGTCGAACTTCGTTCTGTTTACTATTACGCTCTCCTGGAACTTTATGTACTCGTCAAGCACCTCGGAGAGGTTCAGGGTCTTTGGCTCCCCGTTCACTATCACGAGCATGTTGACAGAGCAGGTGTCCTGGAGCTGGGTATATTTGTAGAGCTGATTGAGAATTACCTCGCCGTTCGCGTCCTTCTTATATTCGACGACTATTCTCATTCCGCCGCGTCCGGACTCGTCGCGCAGGGCGGTTATGCCCTCTATCTTCTTATCCTTTACGAGGTTTGCCATACTCTCTATCAGCATGGACTTATTGACCATATACGGGATTTCGGTGAATACTATCCGTCTGTGCTCCTCGTCGACGCTGCCGCGCGCGCGGACATAGATTTTTCCCTTTCCGGTGGAGTACGCGTCGCGTATTCCCTTTGAGCCGTAGATTATCGCCCCGGTCGGGAAATCCGGTCCCTTTATGTACTCCATGAGCTCTTCAACAGAGCACTCAGGGTTATCTATTCTGTAAATCGTTCCGTCTATCACCTCGGACATGTTGTGCGGGGGGATATTCGTCGCCATACCGACGGCGATACCGACGGTGCCGTTCACAAGCAGGTTCGGGAAGCGGGAGGGGAGGACAACCGGCTCGTCGCGCGTGTTGTCGAAGTTTCTTGTCATGGGTACGACGCGCTTCTCTATATCGCGCATCATATAGTCGGCTATCTTCGCCATTCTCGCCTCGGTATAACGGTATGCCGCCGCGCCGTCTCCGTCAACGTTACCGAAGTTTCCGTGTCCCTCGACAAGCGGATAGCGGAGCGAGAACGGCTGTACCATTCTTACCATCGTCTGATAGACAGCCGAGTCTCCGTGCGGGTGATACCGACCGAGAACGTTACCGACCGTGGTCGCGGATTTTCTGAACGGCTTATCGTACGTCAGGTGATCCTCGTACATCGCGTAGAGTATACGCCGCTGTCCGGGCTTCATGCCGTCGCGCACATCGGGGAGCGCGCGGGAGGTGATAACGCTCATAGAATACTCAATGAAGGCGGACTTCAGCTCGCGCTCCATATCCCGCTCTTCAATTCTCTGATTGGGAAATTCTATGTCGTTTGATTTGTATGTATGCTCCATTTTCTGTTTTCCTTCCTTTTTCGCCTCCGGGCGAGGCAGGGTCTTTATCGGGAGCCCTTATCACGCGCCGTCAGTTTTTTTACGCGCGATTTCGGGGTTTATTGTAAACAAATGTTGTCAGAAACAGTATTTTTTCTTTATATATCGAGGTTCTGAACGAACTTTGCGTTCTGCGCTATGAACTCGCGCCGCGGCTCAACCATATCGCCCATGAGAACCGAGAACGCCTCGTCACAGGCTATGGCATCCGCAATATCGACCTTCAGAAGAGTTCTCGTCTCGGGGTCCATCGTCGTCTCCCAGAGCTGCTCCGGGTCCATCTCACCGAGACCCTTGTATCTCTCCGCGTCGACACCCACGCCGCCGAGCTCCTCTATGAATTTATCCCTCTCGGCGTCCGAGAACGCGTATCTTATGTTCTTTCCCTTATGGACCTTGTAGAGCGGGGGCTGTGCAAGGAATACGTGCCCGTCCTCTATGAGCTTTCTCATATGGCGGAAGAAGAAGGTCAGGAGAAGTATTCTTATATGCGCGCCGTCGACATCGGCATCCGCCATTATTATTATCTTGCCGTAGCGGAGCTTCGTTATATCGAAGTCGTCGCCGATACCGCAGCCGAGCGCCTGTATTATGGGAATAAGCGACTGGTTTGAATAGACCTTGTCAAGCCTTGACTTCTCTACGTTCAGGACCTTACCGCGCAGGGGGAGTATCGCCTGATAGCGGCTGTCGCGCCCGTCCTTTGCAGAGCCTCCTGCGGAGTCTCCCTCGACAAGATAGACCTCGGTGAGCCGTGTCTCCTTTTCCTGACAGTCGGCGAGCTTTCCCGGGAGGGTCGAAACCTCAAGGACGTTCTTGCGCCTCGTCAGCTCCCTCGCCTTTCTTGCCGCCTCTCTCGCACGGTTCGCCGCCATAGCCTTCTCAAGTATGAGCTTACCCGCAGCGGGGTGCTCCTCGAGGTACTCCTCAAGCTTTGCATAGACTATACCGTCGACGAGCGTTCTTATCTCGGAGTTACCGAGCTTTGCCTTCGTCTGGCTCTCGAACTGCGCGTCGGTAAGCTTTACCGAAATTACAGCCACAAGTCCCTCGCGCACATCGTCGCCGGAGAGGAGCTTATCCGAGTCCTTTATGACGCCTGTCTTCTTGCCGTAGTCGTTTATCGCGCGGGTGAGCGCGGACTTGAATCCGGTCTCGTGCGTTCCGCCCTCTATCGTCGCCATGTTGTTGGCAAAGGAGATAATAGTCTCGTTATAGCTGTCGTTATACTGCATAGCGACCTCGGCGACCGAGCCGTTCTTCTCCCCTTTCATGTATATGACCTCGGGGTGTATCGGCGTGCCGCGCTTCTCGTTATTCAGGTACTCGACAAAGGAGATGATACCGCCCTCGTAGCAGAGGGTCTCCTCTCGCTCTCTTCCCTCGCGCTTATCGGTGAGGATTATCTTTACCCCGGCATTGAGGAACGCCTGTTCTCTCATTCTGACAAGGAGCATGTCATAGTCGAACACGGTCTCCTCAAATATTGTCGGGTCGGGCTTGAAGCGCACATACATACCGTGTCTGTCCGTCTCGCCGGCACAAGCGAACGGGCGCGCCACATGTCCCCTCTCAAATCTCTCGGTAAATCTCTTTCCGTCGCGGCAGTCCTCGACCTCCATCCATTCGGACAGAGCATTTACGACCGAGGCGCCGACGCCGTGCAGACCTCCGGCTATCTTATAGCCCGAGCCGCCGAATTTTCCGCCCGCGTGAAGGACGGTATAGACAACCTCAAGGGTCGGGAGCCCGAGCTTTTCATTCATACCCGTGGGTATTCCGCGCCCGTCGTCAAGCACGGAGACCGTCCCGTCCTCCTCTATTGTCACCTGTATCTTATCACATTCTCCGGCGAGAGCCTCGTCTATCGAGTTATCCACAATCTCGTAGACAAGATGGTGGAGTCCGCGTATGGAGGTCGTGCCTATGTACATTCCGGGGCGCTTACGCACCGCCTCGAGACCCTCCAGTACCTGTATCTGACTGTCGCCGTATTCTCCGTGGAGCTTTTCGTTTTCCATTCTGATATTAACCTCGCTTTTCAGTATCCCTGTGTATCGCCCTCACCCGCAGGTGATATAAAATCGTCCGACTCCGCGCGCGCACGCAGAACGCCGCTCGAGAGCCTCGAGAGCTTCAGCGCGTCCTCCCCCCGCTCGTCACGCAGGAGAATTACGGCGCGCGGAAGATCGTCGTCCCGGTATTCAACCCGCCCCGCCGCGGACATCTCGCTGATAAAGTTTCGCGTTATCTTTGAGACCGTCGCAGAGTCAAGGTCGAAAATACCTATAACATCCTTCTTTTTTACGCTTTTTCCGTTTCCTATATGTAAGTACATCATGCCGTGAACTCGCCCCCTCTTGTGCGGATAACCCGCGCGTCGGCAGGCAGCCCCTCGACCCCGGAGCAGGAGGTTATTATAACCTGCTTTCCCGCCGTTCGCCGCATGACAAAGTCCCGCCTTGCGGAGTCGAGCTCCGAGAGGACGTCGTCAAAGAGAAAGACCGGGTACTCTCCGGAGGTCATCCGGCAGACCTCCCCCTCCGCGAGCTTCAGCGAGAGGACGGCAGACCGCTGCTGCCCCTGTGATGAGAAGGAGCGCATGCGCACCCCGTCGACCGACACGACAAGGTCGTCCCGCCCTATTCCGTAGAGCGTCGTCCCCGCCGCAGCCTCGTGCTCCGTATCCGAGCGGAATATGCGGTAGTATTCGTCCCTCACGGCTTCCCTCGTGTCAAATTCCTCTCCTATATCCGAGGAATAGGTAAGGGTCATATTCTCGTGTCCCGAGGATATATCCGCCATGAAGTCCGCCGCCGGGGCGGATAACCTCTCCACATACTCGCGCCTGTACATCTGTATAAAGGACGAGTACTCGGCAAGAGACGCCGACCAGGAGTCGAGCTCCCGGCGGTCAACCGGCATACCGCTCTGAATGAATTTCAGGAGGCAGTTGCGCTCTGTCTGTGCGCGCCGCCAGTAGTTGTAATACCCGAGGTACTCCGGGTGGCACTGTGCTATCGCGACATCAAGAAATGCCCGCCGCTCCTCAGGTCCGCCCTTTATGAGCCCGAGGTTATCCGGATAGAATATCACGGCGCGAAAGCCGCCTATCATCTCGGAGACCCTCGTCACCTTGTAGCCGTTCTTTTTTCTGAGCCGCTTTCCGTCTATGTAGGCATATTCGAGCGACTGCTTCCCCGTTTTGTCAAGGTACTCAAGAGAGAGGCGGAACCCCGGCTCGCCGAACTTTATAAGATCGCCGTCCGACGATGTGCGGAATGACCGACCTCTCGCGAAGAGGTATATCCCCTCAACCGCGTTCGTCTTCCCCTGCGCATTGTCGCCGAGGAGGACGTTAACCCCGTCGGAAAGCTCTATATCGCATTTTTTTATGTTGCGGAAATTCTCCGCCGCAAAGCGCCGGATTATCATCCCTCGTTCATGCGCACCGGCAGAATCATGTAAAGATAGTCAAACTTTTCGTCCCGCTCGCAGGGCTCGATAAGCATCGCCTGTGTCGGTCCCTTCATGGTTATATGGATATTCTCACCCTCCGCAGCCTTTACCGAATTTATAAGGTAGCGGCAGTTGAAGCCTATTTTGAGATCCGGTCCCTCGTGGACGCAGTCGAGCTCCTCATATACCTTTCCGTTTACCGACGCGGAGGTTATATCGAAGAACTGTCCCTCTATCGAGAGCTTTACATAGCTTCTTCCGGAGCCCTGTATCTTCTCCTCGGCGATTATATTAGCGCGCTCAAGGCTCCCGAGGAAGCTCTCGCGGTCGACGACGACGGAGACGTCGTTGTCCTTCGGGATAACGCGGTTATAGTCTATATACTCGCTGTCTATCATACGGGTAAAGAAGATTATATCCTCGCCGCTCACTATCGCGTGCTTTCTCGAAAGGTAGACCTTCACGGTCTTTTCCTCGTCGTCCGGGAATATCTTCATTATTTCAAGCAGAGCCGCGCCGGGGATTATAAAGGAGAGCTTCTCGTCCTTTGTCCCGAATTTTCCGAGCTCACACTTATACGTGCACTTTGAGAGCGTGTAGCTGTCGCAGGACACGACCTCAAGCATGTCGTCGCTTATCTCAAAGTACGCGCCGCAGAGCATGGGGCGGGAGTCCTGATCCGACACCGAGTGAATGACCTTTCCTATCATTTTACGGAGCAGCGCAGGGGATATGGTAAATCCGCGGTCGGTAACGAGCTCCGGGAAGTTCGGGAAGTCGGCGCCGTTCATAGCGTAGAGCGAGAAGGACGCCTTTCCGCTGTATATCGTGCAGTTGAGCTTATCGTTTATCTCGATTGTTATCTCGTCCTCGGGCATGACGCGCACGGTCTGATAAAGCCTCTGCGCATTTATTATAAATCTTCCCTCTCGCTCTATCGACACGGCGTCAAGCGTCGCGCGCACGCCCTTGTTCATGTCGTAGGTGGATATCTGTATTCTCCCGTTCGGCAGGGTCTCGATGAGCACGCCCTCTATCGAGGTTATCGTGTTCTTGTTTGAGACCGTGCCCATCGCGGGCTGCAGCTTTTCGAGAAAGAGCGATTTTTTGAGTGTTATCTTCATCTCGGTTTCCTTATCCTTTCGCTGTTCGCGTTTTATTTTTTCCTTTTGTTTTTATTTCTCCGGTACTGCACACCGCTAGTTCCCGGCGGGCTTTTCGGTCAATGCGTGGCTCCCCGCCCCGTATCCTCCCGCCTGTCAGCTCTCGCCGCGAAAGCGGTAAGAAAAGAACGAAAGTATTATACGGTAGGAGAAATAGTAGTAGGGGCTGTGGATTGTGTGGAAAAGTCCGCGAAGCCTTGTCCCGCCTGCATTTTCCGGCGGTCGGTTTTCCTTTTTCGGTGTGGAAAAGTCCCCGGTATCTTCGGGAAAAGTTTTCCACAGAGTTTTCAATGTTGAAATAACAGACATTTCAACCGGCTTTTCCACAGCTTTTCCACACGTCAGCCCTCGCGTATCTTCTTTATGAGCTTCTGCACCGTCTCGTCGTAGCCGTTGACGGTCTTTATATTGAGCTCGCTCTTCTGAAGAGATGAGAGGACGGTTGAGTGGTCGCGGTTGAATATCTCGCCTATTT
>CALDMI010000328.1 GCA_937914815.1 uncultured Clostridia bacterium | reverse complement strand
GGCTGATACACTTTCCGCATGACAAAGAAAAGGGCTACAATGATAGCTATAAATATTACAAATGCCATAATCAGTTTCTACCTCCAGAAGAATGACCGCCACCACCGGAGCGAACGGGATCCGGCGGTGTAGTAACAGATGTGGACTGGAAGAAGCACGCCGCAAATCTGAAAAGAATGATAACGCCGTCTATTACCCATGTTATGCAGTCAAAAGCCCAGTGAAACACATTCCAAATGTAACGGAAGAAGTTTGTAATACTTCCGAAAAAGCTATCCTCTTCTCCAATTACTTCACCGGCGTTATAAGCCGGAAATTTCGGGAACGGTTGATAGCTCTCTGCCACCTTAGACATTCGTGACAATACCGTTTCAAAGTCGTATGTAAAGGCACCGGGATTGTTATTTGAGACGATAGCACCGAGGACACCGCCGAATGTGACGGCGAGAGAGAAAATGACAAATATAGCTATTACTTTACTCATTTTCTCCCCCCTGCCTTTTTCACTATGGCACGTATCATTTTATAAGGCGCGACAATTGCCACAATGACAAAGCCGAAAGCCACAAGTGCCCAAACGATATACGAAAGAACGACATCGGGGTGCTTTGCAAGCTCCGCGACAATGGCAGACAGCGGGCGTTCAACAGATACATTTATCTCCGCAAGCCGGGTGAGCAGGTCGGCGGGAGATATGATATAATTCCCGCCGAGAGTGTAGCTTGTAATCGTGTTAAGAAAAGACATTATATATTCCATTTTTATGACCTCAGCTTCTTTATGACGAATACGATAAGAACCGCCGTGAACAGGAAAAAGAACACTGCGGAAAGGTTTATGCCGAATACCTCAAAATTCAGAACGTCCTTTATAGCGTTAAAGGGCGCGGAAATAGCGGTGAGAAACAATCCTTTTGTGTTGTCTATATCCGAAAGTGTCTCAGTTCTCCCTACCCCTTTACCCTCCGAATATCCGTTATTATATCCGTCGGTTTTTCCACGGTTATATCCTGCATCGTCGCCGTCATGGTAACCTTCGTCATACCCTTCGTTATGTCCGGTGTTACGTCCGGAATAAAAGCCGTCATTATATGCGTCGTTGTAATTGTTACGGGCACCCTCATTTTCGAGGCACTGTGCTAAGGAGTACGAACCCGCAATAGAAAGTTCTTCCCGGCACAGCTTGAATGTGGTGTCAGTGCTGGACGAATAAGGGAAAAGCGACATGCGGAAAGACAACGTGTCTGCCGAGGTGGGCTTTTCACCGTCCTTGAACGGACTACCAGCCCAAAAATAGCGACCGTTTACATAAACGACTACATAATCATTTTTCGGCTCATAATATGCCGTGAGCGTTATTTTTCCTGTATTCTTGTATGTGCTGTCGTTCATGGGAAAGAATTTATTTGAATAATCTTTTCCACCGACAAATTCGGGGGTTATAAATGAGTCAGTTTGACGATAACGGGCAAGCTTGTAGCTACAATCCCCGGTTGTTTCATTGCACATATAAAACATCAAATCAAAGTTTGAAATCGCGTTTTTTCCGTCTCCGATAATCATTTCGGTTTCCCATTTATAACAACCGGTAAACCCGAAAAGCGTAGCAAAACTATATCTTATATGCGTTTCAAATCCCTGCGAAGAATTAGCGGAGGGCAAGCCCGAAATATATCCGTCATTTACAGTTACTCCGTTACCGTATACAAAAACAACTCCCGGCTTATATGAAGATATGACATATTTCGGAATTACATATGAAAATGAATTGTCGGACGGAGTTATAATAACGCGTTTGAAGAAATAAGAACCCGGTTCTGCCGCGGAGATCGGAATAATCAGAACAGAAACAAGAAACATGAATATAAGTGATAAACATAGTACATTTTTTGCTATTTTCATTTTGTTTTCCTTTCATAAAGCCCCGGATTGCTCCGGGGCTTATCGGCGTTATATCTTGCGCCGCACCATGTTAACAACGAGGTATGTAAGACCGCAAACCATAGATATACCCATGAATATGAGACCGAACTGTGCAAAGCCGGAAAGCGTCTTTTCAGCCGCTTCGGGGTTCTCATATATGAGGTTGGTAAAACCGTCTTTGAGCGCGGCGGGAATTGCTTTCGTAAAGCCCGTTATTGCTCCGGTTATCGTATTGATAATTTCCGTGACCATGTTTATTTCCTTTCCGAAAGCGACAGTACCTCTTTATACTCGCCGTCTTTCTTTATGTTATAGTATGTGCCCTTTCGTCCTATCAGTGCGCTCTCTGATATTCCGAGGTGGGAGAGGTAACGCGAGGTGACAAAGCCGTTGTAGGTTGTGAGACCGTTTGATTTCGGGGGCGTATCTTCCGATATTGCCGAAAGATAATACAGGTCGTCTTTGACCTTTTTGTAACCTACAACTTCGATTTTTACTGACATGTTTAATCTCCTGTGTTTTTATTACGCGTGCTTGCGTTTGAGTAGATTATAATGCCGGATTTTGAAATTGTCACCTTTGCGTGATATTTTTGAAGTGAACTTGTTATACTTCAAATCCCCCGGCGCGCCGGGGGATAATCAGCTGTACCGAGTGGTAAGGAGAGCAAATATAAATCTAATTTTTAGAGGATGTTCCGCCCTATCGTAAGGTGCGGAACAACGGCAACGGCAAAAAGCAAGCCCGCAGGCGGTCGAGCCTCAACCCATGAAAGGGCAAGAGGCACAACCGCATGCGGGCATATTTATATCACTGTTGCCCGGTTGCGACCGGGGGAAACCACACGCGCCAAAGTGCCGTAAAGGGTCGTAAAAACTTTTTTCAGCCGTGGGAAAAAACTTTTTACTATAAATCCCCTTGACGGCTCTTTTTCGGTGTGGTAGTATGGCAATTACGAGGTGTAAGCACCGCGGTGTTTACACCTCAAATCCATTATGAGAGGGGGCGAAAGGCT
>CALDMI010000327.1 GCA_937914815.1 uncultured Clostridia bacterium | reverse complement strand
GTCATACCCGCCGTGCGGCGGCGCTTTTATTGCTGTTTTCTTGCCTGTGCCCGCGTCATGCTCTTTTCATAGCAGTCGAAAAGAAAATTCAGAACATCCCGGCGCAGTACTATTCCGACAAAGCAGCCTCTGTCGTCGACTATCGCGACGAAGTTGTGCTCGCGCACGGCGTCTATCAGCTCCGCCATCGTCGCGTTGTGGTAGAGCGGTTTTGAGTAGGCTCTGTCAAGTATGTATGTGAGGGGAGTGTCCTCCGCCGCCCGCGTGTCGGAGGTGCCGCCCTCCATAAAGTAGGCAAAGAGATCGTCGTTACGGAGCGTACCGACATATTTTCCCTCCCCGTCGATGACCGGCACCGCGGTGTACCTGTGATAGCGCATCTTCTCGTAAGCCTGGCGCACCGTGCTGTCCTCGCCTATGAACACGACCTGACTTTTCGGAATCAGGAATTTCATTACATTCATAAGGGTCTCCCTTTTTCTCTTTGTGTGCCGGTTGTCCGCTTCCCGGTTCCGGCGGGTGATTTTGCTTTTTTGTCACTCCGTGAGCCCCGAGAGGGCGGTGCCTATAACGGTGGAGAACTGTGCCATCGGCGGTATCACAAACCGCACGCCGTAGCCCATTCTGTTGAAGTCGTCGAACTTCGCGCGGCAGGCGTCTATCTGTGTGAGATTTCCGGTCAGAATAATATCGCAGACATTCTTTGAGCGCGCGGCGAATATTGAAACCATGCCGACCGTCTCAAATACGAGATTGAGTATACCCTTTGCTATGTCGGGCTTGTCGGCGAGCTCGGATACGTTTCCGAAGTTCGCCGCCGTCACGTCGTCTGCGAGCCCGCCGGACGAGCCGGCGACCGAGATATCCCCGATACGCAGGTCAATTTTCCCGAGGTCTCCCTCTCGCGCCATGTCGGAGATGTGACTGACGCTCTCCGCCCCGAGGAGCAGACGCGACAGACCGACGAGCGTCCCGCCACCGACTCCGGTTCCACCGAGGTATTCGGTTTCACTCTCCGTCGCGCGGACTATCGCCGTTCCGGTGCCGAGGCTGACTATTACAGCCTCCCGCAGTCCGGAGAGGTAGAGCCCCCCGCGACCTATGCTTTCAAACTCCGGGACGCGCACGCACTTAAGCCCGTATATTCCTTTTTCAACGTATCCGGAGCCCACTCCGGTCATCATAACCCGGTCAATGTCAGAGAGTGACAGGGAGTTCTGCGATGTGAATTTTCCGAACGCACCGTAGACCGAGGTCAGGGGGTCGTCGGAGGTGACGAACAGCGGGTCGATGAGCTCCCGCTTTACTCCGGTGTCACGGAATCCGACAATCTTTGTCGTGCTTCCTCCGACATCAATTCCGATAACAACGCTCATATATCATGCTTTCTGCGGGTCCTGCCCGCCGTTTTTTGATTTTATTCCGTTCATTATGCTCTCAAACGAGAGACCGTATCTGTCCGCAATGTCGCGGGCATATGACTTTCCGTCCGGCTTTGCGCGGGTTATTACAAACGAGCGCTTGCCCTCACCCTCTATCCCCGCGACGAGCGTGTCGACAGGCACGCCACCACATTCGGCAGAACGGCGGTTTATCTCCGGCACCCGGGCGGCGAGCTCGTGCAGGTGGGTTGAGAATATCCCCCGACAGCCGACCGCCGCAAATCCGGAAAGAACCTCCGCCGCAATGTACGACGCCTCGTATGCTCCGGTTGAGGAGAGCGATTCGTCAAGAAGAATAAGGCTGTACTCGGTCACATTGTCAAAAATCTCGCGGAGCCTTGCGCACTCCTCGCCGAGCCGCCCCTTGTCTATCGTGTCGTCCGCCCCCTCCGGGAAGTGGGTGAATATTCCGTCGACAGGGGAGAGAGTGAGTTCGTCCGCCGGAACCGGGAGTCCAAGCTGGGCGAGCGCCTGCGCCGCGCCGACCGCGACGGTGATTACCGATTTTCCGCCCCGGTTAGGTCCGGTCAGAACATATATGCTTGCGTCCTTGTCAAATGAAAGGTCATTTTTCACTATCCCGTCGTCTATCATGAGGGCGACGCGCGGGTTGTAGAGCCCCTTTGCCGAGAACGCTTTCTCGTCCATCGGACGGAGGGTGGGGAATACCATCTCGCACCCCTTCTCCCGTATTCGCTCCACGAGCGCGACAGCCCGCGTCACAAACTCTATCTCGGGCAGGAGTCGGAGAAGAAAGTCGGTGCTGTCAAGAACATACTCACCGGCTATTTCCCGCCACCCCTTGACAGAGGAGCGGAACACATCTTCAAGCGCGGAGTTGAACGCCGCGCTGAGCGCCTCGCGCCGGTTGTCGCTCTGTCCCTTTCCGACAGGGGAGAGCGGGGCTATGCAGGTAAAAGCGTCATTTCTGAACGAGAGACGGAGAATTTTATCGAGCACCCGCCCGGACTTGAAGGTCTCGGAGTTCACCGAGATGACCCCGGCGTTCGTAGGGCGGAGCTGATTGTCGAGATTCACGCCTATGGTTATGCTCTTCACCTCGCGGACACGGGAGGAGAGCGCGTTCAACTTTTTGTTGAGCTCGCGGTAATATTCCGAGTCGACGAGCTCCGAGACAAGAGAGCAGAGTCCCGAAATAGCCGGGCTCTTTATCCTGTCGCGCACCGGGGTGAGCCCCTCGGCTATCGCGTCGATACAGCTGACGTAGAGCTCTATCTCGGTTATGCTGTAAAGGTAGGAGTCGGCAATCCCGGTCTGCTCGCTGTCGAGGCGGCGCAGCTCCTCAATGTCGTTAAGCACCGGCTGAACACGGCAGAGCGTGTCGCGTATCTCGGGGACGGATAGCATGTCGGCGAGGGTCGACTGGCGGTATTCTATGACGCGCGGGTCGGAGGTGAAAAAGTCGGAGAGGTCGGATGTGCGCAGGTCGAAAAGCTCGCTGAGTCCGAGCTCGTCGCAGACCTCCGGTGTGATGTCCGGCAGATTGTCGCGCGATGAATGACGGACGAGAGACTCCTCGTCCGGGTACAAAAGACTTAAAAATCGGTTTTCCAAAACAGTACTCCCGTATACAGTATTACAGCATTATTATATCACACGGGCGCGCCGTGCGCAAGGGTAAAAACGAAAAAAGCCGCGTTTCTTTCCGCCACGGGGTGAAAATCACCGGGTAGCGCGAACGCAAGTGTATACCCGTGTATCATTTTCGCGGTTTCCGCCGCACATCGTCGATACGCTCCCGCACCGCCCAGAGCACGGAAAAACCTGTACAAAATGTCAATAAATGTTTACATATCATAAAATCCCGCAAAAGCACTTGCAAAAAATGTCGTACTATGCTATACTAATACAGATAACTCGTTAAATATTTATCATATGGAGGAACGGTATGAACCTGATATATCTCAGATACGCCGTAGAGGTCGCGTCCGCAGGGTCGATAAACCGCGCGGCGGAGAAGCTGTGCGTCGACCAGCCGAACCTTTCCCGCGCAATACGGGAGCTTGAATCCTCTCTCGGTGTCTCCGTTTTCTCCCGCTCGCCAAAGGGAATGAAGCTGACGCCGGAGGGCGAGAAATTTATGGTAGCGGCAAAGTCGATACTCCGTGAGGTCGACGCCGCGGAAAAAATGTTCAAAAAAGGAAGTGGGAGGAAACAGTACTTTTCTCTCTCCTCACCCCGCGCCTCCTACATATGCCGCGCATTCACCGACTTTTCCGCCCGCTTTTCCTCCGTCCCGGAGGTCGAGGCGGTGTACAGGGAGACTAACTCCATGCGCACGGTGAAGAATGTTCTGCAGGGAGAAAGCAAGCTCGGCATTATAAGATATGCCGACGGATACGACAGATACTACAAGGAGATGTGCGAGGAGCGTGGGCTTGTCTGCGAGCTCGTTGCCGAGTTCTCCCCGGTACTTATAATGCGCGCCAACTCTCCCGTCGCGACGGGGGAGATAACCGAGGAGACGCTTTCCTCTCTTATTGAGGTCGCCCATGCCGACCCTTACGTGCCGACCCTCCCGTTTGACGAGGTCCGGCGGGAGGAATTGCCGGAGGCACCGCGCCGTATCTTCGTCTACGAGCGTGCGTCACAGTTTGAGCTCCTCGCCGCTCACCCCGATATGTACATGCGCGTCTCTCCGGTCCCCGCCGATATCCTTGCAAGGTACGGGCTTATATCTCGCCCAGACCCGAAAGAGCGCGTTTACCGCGATGTCATGATATACCGCAAGGACTATCAGCTGTCGGCGCTTGATAAGGCGTTTATATCCGAGCTCTGCCGCGTCCGGCGTGAGACTATTCCGGGGCGGTGACGAGTATGAATCTTGACAGAATAATAGCCGTCAGAAACGAAAAGACGGTTTACCGGGACGGTGACGCCTGCCTGAAGGTCTTCTCGCCACGCACCCCATTCTCCGGCGTCCTTGCCGAGGCTCTCCGACAGGAGCGCGCGCTTGAGTGCGGGCTCCGCGTCCCCGCCGTCCGCTCGGTCGGCAGGATTGACGGGCGCCCGGTCATCGTGACCGACTACATAAAGGGCGAGAGCCTCTCGCGGAAGATTGAAACCGGGGATATCCCCCGGCGGGACGCGACTTTGCTGCTCGCCGAAATCTCAAAGGAAATACATAAGAAAAAGCTCCCGCCGCTCATGCGCTTTTCCGAGAAGGCGGAGAGAAAAATAGAGTCGGCGGGCTTTCCGGATTCCGTCTGCCGCGCGCTTCTTTCCGCCCTCGCCTCGCTCCCGGACGGAGACAGCCTCTGCCACGGTGACACCGTCCCGGCGAATATCCTTATAACCCCGGGCGGCGAGCCGTATATCCTCGACTGGTCACATGCGACGGAGGGAGACCCCGCCGCGGACATAGCCGCCACCTGTCTGCATTTTCTGGTGACAGCCCACAAGGAGCTCTCGGAGGAATATACCGGTGCGGCGTGCCGTAACGGAGAGGAGCGCCACCGCGTCACGCTCTGGCTTCCGATAGTCGCAGCTACGAGATATACACACGCTATGGCAGAGGAGCGCCCCGCGCTCCTGTCGCTTATAAACTCCGTGCTCCGCTGACCACGGCGCACCCGGAGATTTCCGGAATACTGAAAGAAAACCAAAGCAAACACATAAATAAAAAGGGCAGGCAATGCCGCCCTCAAACAAGGAGATTTTGAAAATGAAAGTAACAGTCTGTATCGGTTCGTCCTGCCACATCAAGGGCTCGCGTCAGGTTGTCGAGTCGCTCCAGGAGCTCATAGCAAAGAACGGGCTCGGAGACCGGGTGGAGCTCGGCGGCACATTCTGCATGGGCAGATGTAAGGACGGCGTGTCCGTCACCGTTGACGGCGTGTTCCATTCCGTCTCGCCTGAGACCGTTGAGGAGTTCTTCAACGACGAGATAAAGGCGAAGATATGATTTATGTTGAGGTCTGCGTCGGCTCCTCCTGCCATATCAAGGGCGCCCCGCAGATAGTCGAAATGCTCCAGAAAAGAATAGAGGACGGAGGGCTCGGGGACGATATAATCCTCATGGGCAGCTTCTGTACCGGCAGGTGCAACCGCGTCGGCGTCACGATAAAGGTCGGGGACGAGGTCTACACCGGGATAACCCCGGAGACCTTCGGCGACTTCTGGACCGGGACGGTTCTTCCGGCGCTTGAAAATAGCAGGGAGGGGTAAAATGGCTAACTGTCTTACTCTCAAAAAATCGAACTGCAAGAACTGCTACAAATGTATACGCCACTGCCCGGTGAAGTCAATACGCTTCTCGGGAAATCAGGCGCATATAATAGGCAACGAATGTATTCTGTGCGGTCAGTGTTTTGTCGTCTGCCCGCAGAACGCAAAGGAAATAGTCGACGAGACCGAAAAGGTACGCGTACTTATCCAGTCGGGCGCCCCGGTTTATGTCAGCCTCGCGCCCTCCTTTGCCGCAAACTACCGCGGTATCGGAATAAACGGTATGAGGACGGCTCTGAAGAAGCTCGGCTTTGCCGACGCGGAGGAGACCGCAATAGGTGCGACGATAGTAAAGAACGAATACCAGAAGATACTCGAGGAGGGGCGGCGGGATATTCTCATATCCTCCTGCTGTCATTCCGTAAACCTCCTTATACAGAAATATTTTCCCGATGTCCTCCCGTGCCTTGCCGATGTCATGTCGCCCATGCAAGCACATTGCACGGATATAAAGAGGCGTCCCCCCGGGGCAAAGACCGTCTTTATCGG
>CALDMI010000326.1 GCA_937914815.1 uncultured Clostridia bacterium | reverse complement strand
GGACCTTCTACCGTGACCTCTACGCATACGCAAAGAGCGCGGATATACCGTTCTTCGGAGTGGTAGCCCCGGACCCGGGACACGACTTCGGACACGGTATGGATAAGGATTATGGCATAGACACCTACTGGGCGTTCCACCGCTACGCCGACTACTGGCTCGGTTCGGGCGACGCCGAGTGCGTTATAATAGATGTCGATACCACTGCGGACATAGGCATTGCCGCCGATGTCCCGATCGATAACATCTACGAGATAAACGAAGCCTCTTCGATAAAGCTCCAGTTCACGGGACCCGTGAGCTACGACGAAATACAGCGTGTCACCGTCACAGATTCGACGAGCGGCAAGGCGCTTACCGGAACATGGACCTCGATTTTCGGTAACTGCCAGTGGAAGTTCGTTCCCTACGATATAGAGGACGGCAAATATTATCGCGTAAATGTCCCCGCCGACCTTATGACCGAGAACGGACATACTCTGAAAGAGGGGAAGAGCCTCCTCTTCCGCACCGCGGGCGGACTTACCGAGTCTGCGGAGATTTCCTCCGGCGGAAACATAACGAACGAGACCGGTGCGTACGTCGCATTCCCCGAGGCGGATTATTCCGCCGCAGACGACCTTGTCCTCCGCTTCGCCGTTTCAAACGACGCGGTTAACACCGTCAGTATATACGCGATAACCTCCTTCAATGACGAAAATCCCGAGGCGTCGACCGTCGGCGAAAAGCTCGGCTCAGTGATAGTAACGGGCAGGGGCGTGTACGGGTTTGATGTCTCCGACTATGTAAAAACCGTAACCGGCAGACCCGCGTTCCGTCTTATTGCAGACTCCGCCGCCGGCGAGATAGTCCTTAACCACTACGATATGGAAAACGGGCAGCCCGCGGGCTTCTGGTTCGCGCAGGTCAATAAGTCTTCCGTGTCCGACGAGATACCGGCGGAGGACGGCAGTGCGAATAAATCCCTGAAGTGGGAGTACCGCGTCAGCTCCTCAAACTATATTGACCTTAACGGCGACATAAACGGAAACTATGTAATGAACCCCGCATACGTTGCCTCCGTAAACTACGGCTTCGGTCCGAACGGCTTCTCGGAGAAGGACATAGGGCGCAGCTTCATAATAACCTTCAAGGTCTATGACGAGACCACCCGTAACCTCTCAATCCGCATGGGTCTGCAGCAGAATAAGGAAAACAAGTTTGCAAACCATGACGGAAACGGTATGCAGTCCATAATGACGAAGGCGGGAGAATGGGTGACCGTCACCATCGCCGTCTCTATCCCGGCATATAACGCCGAGACCCTTCTGAATTTCGACCAGTACTACATCAACATAATGGCGGACAATATGAGTATCGCCACCCTTGATAAGTATACCACCGTCGCAAGGGGCGGCATGACCCTCCCGGGTGGCACCCGCCCGTCGAACTACGCCGGTGCAGCCGGACTGAATGAAAACTACAACGGTACCGACTACAAAACCGTCGACGCGGCAGAGACGGCAGGGAAGGTCACCGTAAACGAGACCCACACCTACGGTCTCTACTTCGATGAGTTTACATTCACCGAGATAAAAACCGATGTCACCCTTGCGGCGGCTCCCACTCTCGCTATGAAGCCGCGGCAGACCTCCGACACTCTCCCCGTCCGCGCGACCTACGTCGCATCCACAGCTCCGGACGCGTCCTATGACGGCTCCGACCTCGTCGTCGGAGGAGGCGAGAGCGGATTCGATACCGTGAGCGTCAAAACCTACCTTCAGCTTTCTCTTGAGGATTACACCGGCGGTATAGCCGCCCTTGTCCTCCGCGCCACAGGCGCCGGGACAGTCTCCGTGTTTGGCGTCGCGGATGTCGCCGCGGGACAGGAGTGGACAAACGCGGATATAAACTATAACAACGCCCCCGCAAATGATATCTATTCCTCCGGCGTCCTCCTCTCCGAGGTATACGGTGGCGCGCCGATAGCGACATTTGCCTCCACGACGACGCAGTCGGTTCACACGGTTGACTTCACCGCATTCGCAAAGTCAATGCGTCAGTCGGGCGCAAAGGCGGTGACCCTCGTCGTCGTGACGACCGACGGCGCGACCGTCAGCCTCTCGGTCTCCGAAAAGACCCCGGATGCCGTTATCTCCGATTTCGATTTCGTAACCTCCACCCCGGGTGTATACCGCTCCGGCTATACAATATCCGTCAAGGAGGTATGGCGGTATGTCGAGGGCGGCGTCGAGATGACCCCCGGCAACAGCCCGAGCACCGTGAATAACGGTCAGAACATTCAGATACAGAATCTTCTTGACCCTATCTGGGCGGATAAATCCTATATAGGCAAGACAATCCGTATAAGCTTCACCGCAAAGGGCACAAAGACCGGCACCGTCGGTATAGGTCTTTCAACAGATGTCCATTCGTACAGATTTGTGAACGGCGTAAAGGTCGGCGATACCCTGACGTGGAACCGCTTCCCGGGCGTGTCCGGCGCGGCGGCTGTGACAGAGGATTATAAGAACTATTATCTTGAGTTCACCGTTACCGAGGACATGTACCCGGATAAACTCATGAACTCGGACGGCACCGCCCCCTCGGGAGGAAAGCTGAACCTCTGCTTCACCTTCGTAAACTTCAAGAGCAGTACCGCCAATGCGTATGACCCGGATTTCACCCTTACGATAGACAGCGTAAAGGCTGTCGTCCCGGCTGACGATACCGTAACCCAGTATACAAAGGAATATGATTTTGCCGCCGTCCGTCCCGAGGTAGTGAGACCCGGCTACGGGCTCTCAAAGGAGATGTACAGCTTCAATACCGAGACCGGAGAGATGCTCATCGACCTCGGCGTGATAATCAACGGAAACAGAAATCAGAACCTCGTAATGAGCGACATCTTTGAGGCGATACTTTCAGACTCCGCAAATGTCGGCAAGACCTACACCGTGACCTTCCATGCGAAAGCCTCGGAGGCGGGCAGCGTTGACATCGGTCTCGGCTGCTCGGCGAGTGCATACGCCGGCGGAGCAGGGAGCGACCTCAGGTGGAGCGTGTTCCCCGGCTCGGCTGCTACTGTTGACCTTGCCACCGAGTATCAGGAGTTCACCTATACCTTCACCGTAACCGCAGATATGCTCTCGTCGAACCTCATGTCGGAGGTCGGAGGAACAACCCCTGCAAAGACCTCTCTCGGACTCTCCTTCCGCTTCTATAACGGCTTCTTCACGGGCTCCGAGTATAAGAGCGCTGTAATAAGCCTCGATGACCTGACGATAAGCGAGAATGTAAGTGTGGATAAGAGCACCCTCCCGGTGACCGCGTCCCGCTCGGTCTCCTATGACTCCGTTTCGGCGAGCCTCACTGCAAAGGCAAACCCGAATCCGGTGGATAAGAGCGATATAAAGCGTGCGTATGTCCTTGTCACCCTGCCGGAGCTCTCGGTGGTCCGCTCCGAGCTTCGCTTCAATGTAAAGAACTCCGACGGCGAGACCGTGACCCTCTATGCGATAACCGGCACGATGCTCCAAGACCCCCTGACATTCAATAACGCTCCCGCCCCGTCCGGAAAGGCGCTCGCAACTCTCGTTGTGAAAAACGGCATAAACTGCATCGACATCACGGAATACGCAACGGCACACGCGGGTGAGCAGGTTGTCTTTGTCCTCGCGATAGAGCGCGCGGGCAAGGATATAACGATAGACAACACCGACAGCGTGGTGTGCGTGCGCACCTATGCGGAGCCTGATACAGGTGATGACCTTGACAGTGTAGAAATAAAGGAGTCGCGCAGCTCGGGATCTCTAATAGACAGGAGCTTCCTCCTCGAAAAGAATGACAGCCTCCGCGATGTCGCGGTAAATGACATAAGCACCCCCGTATGCAAGCTTGCGACCGTAACCATAGACGGCAAGGAGTACTATGAACTTCCCGTAAGCCTTGACCCCGCCGACGCGTGGAAGAGTTATACAGTCTCAGTCACTCTCGACACCGGAACAAAGAGAAAGAGCATGACAACCTCATACTCTCTCCTTGATACCGTAAAGGGGC
>CALDMI010000325.1 GCA_937914815.1 uncultured Clostridia bacterium | reverse complement strand
ACGGGGTGGCAGAGAGCGGTATATTCTTCTGCGTCCGGGGTATTGAGGCTCACGGACACGGAATCAACGACTCCGGAAAAGTCCGGGGCTATATCGCGCCCGTTTATAAGGTTCCCCTCCCCGTTTGTATTTACCCTTATACGGAGAGTCGGAAAGCGGCGCTTTACCTCTTTTGCAACCGATATTAAAGTATCGATACGGCATGTCGGCTCTCCGTACCCGCAGAACACGAGCTCACGGTATTTTGCCGCGATGTCCCCGCGGGAGAATATATCCGCGAGGGTCTCCTCCTCCGTCGGCTCATGAAGAAGCCATAGAGGGTCGGAGCCGTAGGCGCCGTCGCCGTTGTTTCTTATACAGAACTCGCACCGATTCGGGCATCTGTTTGTAAGATTTACATACAGTCCCCCGTCGACCTCGTAGGTTACGGTCATGCTCTTTTTCATATTCCGAAAAATCTCCTTGCATTATCGAGGGTGACGGCGGCGGACTCCTCCGGTGAAGTGCCCCACGCGGCGGCGAGCGCCGCATTCGTGTATATGAGGTTCCCCGAGTGATTGAGCGTCCCGCGGTGGGGGTGCGGGGCGAGGTAGGGACAGTCGGTCTCTATAAATACCGCGTCATGCGGGAGGACGGCGGCGCACTCACGCGGCTTTCTCGCGTTTGTGAAAGTCAAGGTACCCGAGAAGGATATTTTGTAGCCGAGGCGGACATATGTGACGGCGTCCTCCGCGCTCCCGGAATAGCTGTGCAGCACGCCGCGGACGCCGGGAAACTCCCGCACCGTCGCCATAACATCGCCGTGTGCGTCGCGGTCGTGAATACACACCGGGATATTCAGCCTTTCCGCGAGGGAGAGCTGTTCTCTGAAAAAATACAGCTGCTTTTCCCTGTCCGTATCGTCATAGTGATAGTCAAGACCTATTTCGCCGAGGCAGACGCACTTTGAGTTCTTGTCGCGTATCAGCTCCTCAATCTCCGAGAGCGCCGCGTCCGGGTCGGATATTTTCTGACAGTCTGTCGGATGTATTCCGACGGCGGTATACATACCGGGGTGTTCTGCCGCCTGTGCTATCGCCATGCGGGAGGTCACGGGCGACGTTCCGACATTTATTATATACGGTACATCGCCCGCCATTAAAGTGTTTATCAGCGCGTCGACCGGGACGGGTGACTCCGCCGCAAATCTTTCGTCATAGTAGTGTGCATGGGTATCGAAAAATTTCATATCAGTGGACTCTGTCCCCGCACTCCGCGCCATCGTCCGCGAAGAGAACCTTTACATTCTCCTCTCCCGAGGCGAGTATCATGCCGTAGCTGTCGACGCCGCAGAGCTTCACCGGCTTCAGGTTCACGACGACTATTACCTTCTTCCCTATCAGCTCGTCCGGGGTATAGAATTTCGCTATACCGGAGACGACCTGCCGCTTTTCGTACCCGAGGTCGACCGTGAGCTTCAGGAGCTTCTTTGCCTTCGGTATCGGCTCTGCCGTCAGGATCTTTGCGACACGGAGCTCAACTCCCGCGAAGGTCTCTATTCCTATCTCGCTCTCGTGCTCAGGCTCTGCGGGCTTCTCTTCCGCCTTTGCGGCGGCAGCCTGCTTTGCGGCTATT
>CALDMI010000324.1 GCA_937914815.1 uncultured Clostridia bacterium | reverse complement strand
ATGATTAAAACAAAACGGACAGAGTCAATGTTGCTCTGTCCGTTCTTTTGTCATTATATCAGTGTTTTGTGGGAAGCCAACAGGCGTACTCCGACTTCTTATCCCATGTTTTTCCCGAGGACGAATAGTCGACTACCGTGAAACTGCCGCCATCTCTTTCCGGAACTGAGAAAGAGAGAATGTGCGGAAATTTCGCGGCGGATGACGGTGTGAGTTTTACATATCCCTCGTTGTCATAGTCGATGTCAACAGGTTTTTTAACATCCGAACCGAGGCGGGCATCCCGTGCGAGGATCAGCGGACCGCGGCGGATGGCAATATGGTACTTTGTCTCCGGCGACTCAAGAACCACCCGATGAACAAGTATATCAAGATCCCATTGCATATCGGTATTTACAATATCGCGCGGACAACTTACCGGATGTATTACCTGCGCGCGCATATCAAGCGTCAGTGTAATTTCGTCTCCTGCGGCAAAATCGCGCGTCAGCTCGGCATATCCGGCACTTACGCTGTGCGTATCATTCCCGATACTGAGTGTGCTTTCTTTGCTCCATGCGGGTATACGCAGTTTGAGCGAGAAATCACCGTTTGTGCTGTCGAGGAAGCGCAACCTTACCACACCGTCAGCCGGATAATCCGTATCAAGTGAAATTCTTACGCGCTTGCCCTCCGGCGTGCGCGTCTCGTATATGCCGCGCGAATAGAGGTTGATTGCCGCCCCGGTCTCATCGAGCATCATAGCGACCTTGCCCGCCATTCCGGCACCGACCGAAGCTATACAGGCACAGCAACCGTATACATGCCGGTCACGCATGAGCTGTATACCGCCGGTCTGCCTGCCGCGCGTATCAGGAAGGAGAGACGAATAGCTGTCGAACGGGAGAATTTCCTCTATGTAATCCGGGAAACGCTCAGCAACCGACGGGCTTACTTTTCCTTCGGTATTGTATGACCCGAGATATGCATTATAGAGAGAAACTTCAAAGCAGTCTGCAAAAAACGGATCTCCCGTCATTGCGAGAAGCTGCATACAGTACTTCATCCATGTGACGGTAACACAGGTCTCCTGTTTTACATCATCAAAATAATCGGGGTCTGCCTGATGAACGAGTGAGTGGTCAAGGAGCTCATGAGAACAGCCGGCAGTGCCTATAATCGTAATATCGCTCTCTGCAATTCTCTTCGCGAAATTTATGGCTATTTCCCGATATTTTTCGTCACCCGTTGCCCGGTAATATTCGATTATTCCCTCAAAGAGCGACATCATCTCATATGCCTTTGTGACGGGATACTCGTAAGGATAAGCTATATTCTCTTCCGCGAGCTTGAAAACATCTCCGGTGCTTACGCCCCCCTCGGAGATTATATACGCGGCAAAGTCAAGATATTTTTTGTCTCCCGTAATATCATGGAGACGGACGGTAGGTTCAAGTATCGTCGACGCATTGAGCCCGCGCCAGCAACCCGAACAGGATGTTATATTTATCTTGCCGGGCTCCTTACCTATTCTTGCAATAAGGTAGTCGAGAGAGCCGCACATGAAGCTCACGATTTTTTGGCAGAGCTCTTCGTCTTTACAGATTTCAAGATAGTATTGCATACCGAGAAGCACATATTTACGGCACCATATATCCCATCCTCCGAACTCTGTCTCGCGCGAGTAAGTGGATACACGACCGTCCGGCTCCGCACATGTGAGCATATCACATACGGTCTCCGTAAGTACCTGATAGAGTTCTTCGTTTTTTGTATATGAATACACGAATGCGCCGCCGCGCATCATCTTTCCCCAGTATTCGCCGCGCCAGCCGCGGTTTTCTCCATCATCCTGAAATCTGAACTGATCGACAAATCTCTTCCAGTGTGCGCGGTCAAGGAGCTGTTTACTTTCCGTGAAGCGCACTGCATCATCAAGAAGCCCGGAAAACTTCACATCCGAGGCGTCAAGAAAAAACTTGTCGGTAGCGAGGCGCCTGTGGTTTACGGGATTGTTTTTGTAAAGTATCTCTGTTGCTTTGCTCATATAATACTCCGAAAAATTCACGGTCTGTGACCGCTTTATTGATAGACTGACTGACTATATGATAACACAAAAAGGTGGAGAGGTCAATATATTACCGCATTTTCCGGTAAAAATTTACCTTCCACCTATTTCATTTTTGCTTTAATCGGTCGTCAGTCTATCGTCGACATATCTGAGGACATGACGGTATACTGATTACATTCCACGGTGTTGCCGTCTCGTTCTACCGTTATAGAAATGTGATCACCGGAATTTATACGGTAGATGATGTCGGATATATTGAAATATCTGCTGATTGTATAGCTCTTGCCGTTTATGGAGAGTGACAGGATAATATCCCCGGCTTTAACTCCCATTTTATCTGTAATGCTACCGGATACAACGCTCTCGACCGTGACCTTTTCTTCAATACTGCCGTATCCGGTTTTCTCGTCATATCTGTACCGTGACTCCGAGGAGGAAACCGACACACCGAGAGTTACCCGGTTTATCTTTGCGACGGCACCGGATGCCTTATAAGAACTTATCAGATTATCAACAACCCCGGTTACTATATCAAGAGGAATAGCGTAATTTATATTCTGATCTTCCTGATTACCGGCATTTGTGATACCTATAAGCTCGCCGTTGACATTGAAAAGTCCGCCGCCGGAATTTCCGCTGTAAAGCGCTGTGTCAATACGGATAGAACGGTATCTTCTTGTCGTATTGTCAATCTGCAGAGTTATGAACTCATTGTCGACGCTTATTATTCCCTCGG
The DNA here is from genome assembly GCA_937914815.1 of uncultured Clostridia bacterium. Taxonomy (GTDB): domain Bacteria; phylum Bacillota; class Clostridia; order Oscillospirales; family CAG-272; genus UBA1740. Next base: position 4,079 of record CALDMI010000324.1, on the reverse strand, counting down.
TTACGCTTATACCGCCGTCCTCGGGGTTGCCTATCGCTATTGCGGTCTCTCCGACATGATATGTGTCTGCAACACTCACGGCGGTGGCGTCCGGATTAATTTTGAGAATATCCTCTGTTTTAGCCCGCAGAACAGCTATATCGCAGTTTATCGAGCCGCCGATGAGCTCACAGCTTATTCCGTATGCCCCACCGGTGTAGGAATAAAGCCCGTTGCTGTCGGTTGTAGAGCTTCTCTCCGGCGAGCCCTCACTTCCGTAAAGATAACAGTAGACATTTTTTGCGAAATTTCCGCCGTTCAGCTTATCTGCCGAAGAACTGTATACGACATGATAATTCGTCACTATATATGTGTAATTGCCGTCTATCGAATAAATAACTCCGGACCCCGTGTACATAGCATTTTTCGGATAAGAACGGTAGTTCCAGAAGGTATTTTCATAAGCAGTCTCTATAAACTCTGTGTACAGCTTAACGCTTGAACGCAGACAATCGTTTATCACAGCGGTGTTATCGGCGTTAAGCTTAAGATAGGCTTTCAGAAAATCCGAAAAGGATATTTCGCCATATTGCTTTTTATACTCCTCGTATACTTCCTGTATGGTGACATCTTTTCCGTCCTCGCCGTCTTTTCCGTCTTTTGCCGCCACATTTGTATATGTGCCGTCGGAATAATTGATTCTTATAACTCCGTTGCCGCTGTCATCGGTGCTCTGTTCAACCGAGACCACATACCGCTCACTCTTGTCAGAAAGCGAGCAACCGGATGCACCAAGCACCGTAAATGCCGTCATAAGTACGACAAGAAAGAGCGCAAGTTTTCTTTTCATATCGTTATCCTCCGCATATAGTTTGCCGTAAAATTGAAAAAATTATAGTGTATATTTATAAAACAGGTGTTGTCTTTCTGATAACAATATGTTATATTATTGTTAGTTTTTTGTCAAGGAGCTATGTAAAATGTTGTTTGACGGTATACTTATCGCCTCCGACTGGGACGGCACGATATGCACCGGCGGTGTAGTAAGCCAAAAGACGGCTACCGCCGTCCGATATTTTCAGGAGCATGGCGGTCTCTTTACCATAGCGAGCGGAAGATACCCGGAGCACCTCGACACATTTTCGGAAATAATAACCCCGAATACATATCAAATAGCTCTGAACGGAGCCGTCATATCCGATCGAAAGAGCGGTAAGATTCTTTTCTCCGGTCATTGCGGCGACGACATATATGATGTTCTTCGTGATATTGTCATGCTCGGAACAAAGTATGATTCGGTATGGCTTTATCCAATAGGTGATACGCATGCCACAAGATATTCTGCCGAGTATTTTATTGATAATTTTGACAAAATGCGCCATATCAAAACCTATAAATCAATATTGACCGCAAGTCAAAACGAGGGATGCGAGGAGGAGGAAGAGCGCATCCGTCAATGTATAAACCTCCGCGGATACTACGCCCTACGCTCATTTGAAACGAGCCTCGAGATAATCTCAAAGGACCTTTCAAAAGGCAGTGCGGTTGAGCGACTCAAGACAGTGGTACATGCCCGCGTGTCTGTGACTGTCGGCGATTACGAAAATGATATTCCAATGCTTTGCGATGCGGATCTGTCATACGCCGTACAGAACGCAATCCCATCTGTCAAGCTTTCAGCCGATGTTGTTACCGAGCATACGGCGGCGGACGGCGCCCTTTCGGAGGTGATATCCGATATCGAAAGAAGATTACTCTCCGGTGAAATATGAAAGGAGCTGTCACACCGTGGCAGCTCCTCATCTTTTATCAGTCAATATCCTCTTCAACTCTGTCGAGAGTATTCTCGAGCATTTCGGGATGAAGAATGTATCTCTTTATTTTCTTGAACGCAGATGCATAATAATAGCCGTCGCATATGCGCTCATCCGTAACAACTCTGAAGGTTATGAAACGGTGACGCTCACGGGTGCCGTCACGCTTTATGGCATCTGCGGTGAATATATTTCCGTATGAAATAAATATCGGAAGATTTCCGAAGTCGTACAGGTGATGATATATCGCCGGTATACCGAGCGAGCCCATGGATGTAATTATCATAGAGCCGTGGAACGGGCTGACATCAAGCAGCGCCTTCGGCAGGAGACCGACATAGTCGAGCAGACGGAGCAGACTCACCGTAGCGCGAAGTATAAGTCTCGGTAACATCATGAGTTTTTTCGCTGTCTTATCAAAGTCGGTACCGTTGCTTTCCTTTGCCTCTGTCGCCACCTTGCGAAACTTCTTGTATACATTATCGACATTGTCGCGCGGGTCGAAGATAATCTTTATACAGGTGTCCGGAGATTCGAGCGACATCTCCTTTTTGACGGTCATCGTACATTCGATATTTTTTCTCGCGAAAATCCGTTGCCCGGAGATAAAGCGGTTGATTCCGGGGCGTTCTGCCACTGTTCTGACATATGCCGCAAGGATTATATGCAACAGCGTCATACCGGACATTCCCTCCTTGTGCTTGCGCGCAAGGAACGCCTCGGCATTCGTTATGTCAATCATATCCTCAAAGTGGTTCTGCGAATCGGCACGCACCTTCATTATGAACGGTGAAACATAATTCATCGGCGGGAGGGTGCGCACGCGGCGCCCCTCTTTGCGATCTCCCCATCTGCGCTTTCTCTCGACATAGGCGGGAGTGTCATATGTAATCAGTTCTTCAAGTTTATTGTCTTCCATATACAAACACCAGTCATTTCCCGGGCTGTCGCCCACATTCAATGATATTACGTATTATATCACAAAAATCCGCTAAAGTCAAGAAAAATGATTTTTGCACAAAATTAACACAATTATGACGCCAAAAAAACAGGAAAAGAAGCAAAACGGGCTGTACCGTTTTTTTCGATACAGCCCGAACGCAGTTAATATTTTTTACTCGGCTTTTGCCTCGGCTATTATCTTGTCAGTGAGATTCGCCGGAACCTCATCGTAGCGGATATATTCAAAATCGAAGCTGCCGCGTCCCTGCGTCGCCGCGCGGAGTGCTATCACATAATCGGTCATCTCCGAGTACGGAACCTCCGCTATTATGGTCTGGTAGCCCTCGAGGTGCTCTGCCGGCTCTATTCCCATGACTCTGCCGCGCCTCTTGTTGAGATCTCCCATAATATCTCCGACATACGCATCCGGAACATAGACACGGAGTCTTCCGACAGGTTCAAGAAGAACCGGTGACGCCTTCGGGAGTCCCTCGCGATAGGCTATCGCCGCCGCAAGCTTGAAGGAAATTTCGTTTGAATCGACCTCGTGATAGGAGCCGTCGTAAAGGTTTGCGGCAAGGTGAACAACCGGATATCCGGCGAGGACGCCGCGCTGCATACAATCGCGTATTCCCTGCTCGACAGCCGGAAAATAATTCTTAGGCACGGCGCCGCCGAACACAGACTCCGTAAATGTGAGCCCCTCATCATCGCCGGGCGAGAATGTGATCTTGACATGACCGTATTGCCCGGAACCGCCGGACTGCTTTTTGTGCTTACCTTCGACATCAACTTTTTTCCTTATCGTCTCACGATAGGCAATCTTCGGCTTTGTAAGGTCCACATTTGCGCCGAAGCGGTTGCGGAGCTTGGCGACTATTATGTCAAGGTGAATATCGCCGAGACCGGACACTGTAAGCTGCTTTGTTTCTGAATTGTTCTCATATCTTATTGTCGGATCTTCCTCAAGCAGACGAGCCATGCCTCCGGAAATCTTATCCTCGTCTCCTTTTGCCTTCGGGGTCATCGCCATTGTCATATACGGCTTCGGGAACTGTATCGGTGCGTATCTTATATTGTCGGTACCGGTGGTCAGAGTATCGTTCGTGTTTGTATTCACAAGCTTTGCGGTAACGCCTATGTCTCCGCAGCAGAGCTCATCGACATCTATCTGCTTCTTGCCGCGCATTATGAAAACTTTTCCGAACTTTTCAGTCTGACCGCTGACGGTATTACGAAGCTGCATATCCTTTTTGAGAGTGCCTGACATGACCTTGAACATCGACATTTTGCCTACAAACGGATCGGCAATCGTCTTGAAAACAAATACCGAAGTAACAGGGC
>CALDMI010000323.1 GCA_937914815.1 uncultured Clostridia bacterium | reverse complement strand
ACGCCGAAAATTGATATGGCAAAGCCAAACTCAGCCAAAAACAGCTATATTGTATCACAAACGGAGAAAAAAGTCAATACACGTGAGGTGCCGACAGGCGCGCCCCAGCGCCCGGACACTTTTATATTGACTTGAGGGCACATATGCGGTATAATTATCATTGCCTAATCTGCCTTGACGGCATAACACGGAGGTCTGCTTGTTACCTGCCGGATTTACTGAAAAAATGGAGCGCCTGCCGGGGCTCGACGCCGCGGCATTTTTCCGCGCGCTCGACGGAGTGGCGGTACGCGGGCTCCGGATAAATTTTGCAAAATGCGACGCACTCCCCGCGCCGTCGCCGTTTTCCCTGCGGGAGATAGCCTATGTCCGCGGCGGCTACATACTCAAAAACCCGGATCTGTCCGTCGGGCAGACGCCGGAGCACCATGCCGGCATGATATATATGCAGGACCCGGGGGCTATGTGTCCTGCTGCGGCGGTGGATATCAAAGAGGGTTGGATGGTCGCCGACCTGTGCGCCGCGCCGGGGGGCAAGACCTCACAGCTTTCCGCGGCGGTCGGAGACTCCGGCGCCGTCCTCTCTAACGAATATGTCGGAAAGCGGGCAAAGATACTCGTCGGGAATGTTGAGCGGCTCGGGCTCCGGAATGTGGCTGTGACCTCTCTTGACACCTCGGAGCTTGCAAATATGTACCCGGGTTTCTTTGACCTCGTGACGGTGGACGCCCCCTGCTCCGGCGAGGGGATGTTCAGAAAATGCGAGGACGCCGTCTCCGACTGGTCGGAGAACAATGTGCGCGAATGCGCGAAAAGACAGGCTGTGATACTTGACGCCGCCGCAAAAATGGTGAAGTCCGGGGGACTACTCCTCTACTCCACCTGCACCTATTCGCCGGAGGAGGACGAGATGACCGTCTCCGCGTTTACAGAGCGATACCCGGAGTTTTCGATAATCCCGGTGAAAGAGGAGATCCGCCGGGTTACAGCCCCGGGAATACGCCTCCCCGGTGTGACAACGGAAAACATAGAGGAGTGCCGGAGGTTTTATCCGTATCTGACGCCCGGAGAGGGGCAGTTCCTCTGCCTTATGAGAAAAGACGAGGACGGCGGCAAGGTCGGCGCAGTCATAAAGGATACATCGCTCTCCCCGAAAGGTGACGCCGCGCGGGCGGTCGAGGCATTTATACGCGAAAATTTCGTACACGGGGTGACACTTCCCGTGAAGTGTGCGGGCGATATTCTCTTTATACCGCCGTCGGGTCTCCCACTCCCCGGAAAGGGTCTGATGTCCCGCGGGGTGATAATCGGGGA
>CALDMI010000322.1 GCA_937914815.1 uncultured Clostridia bacterium | reverse complement strand
AACGGTAATATTTCCGGTACCGTTTTCATTAACGCCGACAATTACGGTATCATAAAGATTCACGGCGTGCATTATCGAATTGACAATATGATACCCGTCTCCGTATCCTCTTGCCACATCAAGATAAAGGTTCAGCTTCGCATATGCCCGTTCTCTCAGTATTCTCATACAGACCTCCGTAAGATAAGGCGCCATTAAGAGAGCTTTATAAGCGCAAAGGCGCACTATAAATATGGTAGCATCCGGCGGGCACAATGTCAAGTAAATTTTCGTCTTTTTTATCCTCAAACACTTGACATTGACAAAAATCCGTGGTAAAATATCGTTTAGTCTGGATTGATATGATCCGACCCCTTGCTGTCACAAGACAGCCAAAAGACCATAAGGAGGTATAAAAAATGGCAAAGACAAACGGAAACTATGAGCTTCTCTTCGCTGTCAGCGGAAATCTTACCGAGGACGATTACAAGGCGATAGTCGAGAAGTTCGTGGCTCTTATCAACGACAACGCAACAGATGTTACCGTTGATGAATGGGGCAAGCGCAGATTTGCGTATCCTATCAACTACATTACCGAGGGATACTATGTTCTCGCTAACTTCAAGAGCGCTCCCGATTTTCCCCTTGAGCTCGAGCGTGTACTCGGCATAACCGAAGGCGTTGTGCGTTACATGACCGTAGCAAAGGACGAAAAGGTTCTCAAGGCAGCAGCCGCAAAGGCTAAAGAAGCCGCAGCTGCAGCAGCGGCAGCCGAGGCAGCCGCGAAGGAAGCCGCAGAGAACGAAGCCGCTCCCGCAGCCGATGAGAATACTCAGGCTTGACAGGAGGTTCTGACATGGCAAGCTTCAATAAGGTTATCCTTATCGGTAACATGACCGCAGACCCCGAGCTTAAGCAGACCACCAGCGGAATTTCGGTATCGAACTTCTCTATCGCTGTAAACCGCCGCTTCGGAAAAGGCGAGCAGGGACAGCAGAATGTTGACTTTATAAACATTGTCACATGGAGACAGAATGCCGAGTTCGTGTGCAGATATTTCAAGAAGGGCTCTCCCATACTTGTGTGCGGACAGCTTCAGACCAGAGCATGGACTGACAACCAGGGACAGAAGAGATATGCAACCGAGGTCGTTGCAGACGAGGTAACATTTGTTACCTCCGCCGCGCAGTCCGGTGCACAGCCCGCTGCCGGAGCCGCCGGGTACACTCCCGAGGCATACGGCGCCCCTGCCTTCAACAATGCACAGAATACAAACTTTGAGGAAATCCCAACAGACGAAAGCCTGCCCTTCTGAGCGGCGCGTCCCTGTACCGGAAGGCTCGCTCCGGTATAAGTAATACAGAATAAGCGAGTCGGAAAGGTCAAGATTATTACAATGGATAGAAATGATTCTCCCCGTTCTTCCTTCCGCCCTATGCACAGAAGAAAGAAGGTATGTATCTTCTGCCAGGACAAGGAAGCCGAGATTGACTACAAGGATGTTGCAAAGCTCAGAAAGTTCATTTCCGAGAGAGCAAAGATCCTCCCGAGGCGTGTGTCCGGTAACTGTGCTCTTCATCAGAGACAGCTGACCACAGCTATAAAGAGGGCTCGTCAGATGGCGCTCCTTCCCTATGTCTCCAACTAAGGCGTACGGAAAATAAACAGAAAGCAGACCTGTGCCGTAATGGTCCAGGTCTGCTTTTTGTTTTATAAGTTGCGGATTCCGGGTTATTTACCCAAATCCTCAAAATATCCGTGATACTGTACCTTCACATGATTATGCGGGAAGAGATATTCAAAAAGCTCTGTGCAATAATCATCAGTCATCGAGGCAATGTAGTCAACTACTATCTGATTTTCCTCTGAATCCATATAGTTGCGATGCCTGTCACGGTAATGGTTATTCATAACAAAATCAATGTGGTGACGGAATATCGGTGAGCTCCTGTCACCTTTCCGCAAATCTCCGAGGAGCTTATAGTACATTTTGTGTATCATGGGACGAACAGTCTCATTGAGAACTCCGGAGACCTTCTCGTTCTTATAGATCGCCTCATAATTTGCACGCTTCGCCTCCTGCATCCCACGGAAGTGTTCCTCGTCCATTTTTATATACGGCTTTCCATAGCTGTTTTCTATTATATTTATCGAGAGATTGTTTATAATAGTCGGGTTGTCCCCTCCTATTCCCGCATCTCCGAGCTCATCACTGTCGACCGAAAGCATAGCGCGCGACGCGTCCTGCCGGTCCTTTCCGAGATATGCGATAATATCGCTTATACGGACCACGCACCCCTCAAGAGTCGACGGAATTATCTTAAGTATATTCCGTTCGTCGACATAGCAGCTCTCTACCATTTTGTCGAATTCCGCAAATGTCGTCTGCGGCTCCGGACGATATTCATGGAGCTCCATTTCGCCGTTGTGCGTGATTATTCCGTTCAGTGTGTCGAGAGTAAGGTTGTGGTCGAATATCCCGTCGAGCACGCGCACACTGTGCACATTATGATTGAAATATCTGCCGGTCTCGGCATGATATGCCTCACTGAGATATTTTTCTCCGGCATGACCGAACGGAGTGTGCCCTATATCATGCCCGAGAGCTATCGCCTCGATAAGGTCGGTATTGAGATTGAGCGCCGCACCTATTGAGCGGGCTATACGGGATACCAGCTGTACATGAAGCGCCCGCCTTGTTATATCGTCGTTCTTATAGAATGAAAAAACCTGTGTTTTGTCTGTATATCTGTTGTAGTAGGGACTGTGGATTATCTTATCCACATCACGCACATACGCGGTCCGCCAGACAGTCTCCTTATCCTCTGACATATTCCGCCTGACAGCGAGAGAGGAGCGGGCGGCAAAATCCGGTTTCGTATTATGCTCTGCGTCATATCTTATACGGTCTGACATCTCTTTTGACATCTGTTCGTAATTACGCATAACCTTCCTCCGTTTCTGTACTGAAACTTCTTTACTGCTAGTATACAATATTATCCGGTTTATGTCAAGAGGCTGGATAACGCAATAAAAAACGAGGAGAAGAGCGGGTTAAACTCTTCTCCGTCGTCTCATGCTTATAGCATATCGCAAAGCTTTCCGCGGCACCTGCCGTGAAATTTACGCCATCTTGTTGAACTTAAGAGCAAACTTCGACTTCTTGTGAGCCGCATTGTTCTTGTGAAGGATGCCGTGTGCAACAGCCTGGTCAACCTTCTTCACCGCGAGTTTGTACGCCTCAGAAGCAGCAGCCTTATCTCCGGACTCGACAGCAAGATTGAACTTCTTGATAACAGTCTTGAGCTGAGATTTGAGCATCTGATTCTGGAGTGTCTTGGTGCGTGTAACAAGAATACGCTTCTTCGCTGATTTGATATTAGCCATTTGAAATCTCCTTTGGTTTTATGCATATCCGGTATGCAACGCACGGCTGAGAGGGTCCGCACTCTGCATCGGAGGAGCAAGCCTCACTTGACAACTGATTGTATCATATTTTTAAAATAAAATCAAGTATTTTTATCAAGATTTTTGAAGTTTTATAAAACTTTTTTCCACAAGGCGTAAAATTTATATTTTTATGTTGTTTTTCTATTGACAGACGAAAAAATAAATGATATACTTGTAAAGTAATTTGCTTTACACCCTCGGAGGTGCACTGTGTTTACAAAGGATATGAAGCTCTCGTACCTGCTCGACTTCTAT
>CALDMI010000321.1 GCA_937914815.1 uncultured Clostridia bacterium | reverse complement strand
AACCTACATAGAGTACTCGCATAACATAGGCTATCACGCGCACACCTTCTATGAAATGAATATAGTGCTCACCGGTGAGGGCGTGCACTACATAGAGGACAAGGCGTATCAGGTCAGCAAGGGCGATGTCTTCGTCATACCGCCGAACCACAGACACGCCTACCGCAGCTCCGGAAATTTCAATGTCTACAATTTTATATTCAATCCGAAATTCTTTGAAAAATATCTCCCGGAGCTTGAGCCCCTGCCCTGCTTTTCGACCCTATTTGAGCTCGAGCCGCTGATGCGCGCCCGTGGCGGGAACTTCCGCCACCTTGTTCTTGACGACAAGATGATAGCGAAGGTCTCCTCCCAGCTCGACGACCTCTCGCGCATTGACCAGAGCCGCCCGGAGACCGAACTGCTCGCGGCTTGCTACACCATGATTGTAATCTCCGAGATGTGCATGGAGTATGGGAAAGAGGCGGACATGCTGCAGGACGACGAGACCGAGAACGACAGATACTTTGCCGACAGCGTCGCGATGATTTACGAGCGCTATCGCACAAAGCTCCCGACCGAGGAATTAGCCGCCGTCGCCCACCTCTCCCGCTCGGCTTATATCCGCAAGTTCACCGATATAATAGGCATGCCCCCGCGGCGCTTCATAATGAACGAGCGCATAAAGGCGGCAAAGAACCTCCTCGCGACAACCGATATGCCGATAACCGCGATCTCCGACGAGCTCGGATTTTATGACAACTCTCACTTTACAAAATCCTTTGCCACGGCGACCGGAATGACCCCCGCGGCATACCGCGACAGAGAACGGGTGACGAAAAGGAGACTGTAAAGAGAAGCTTACATCTGAAAACCAAAAAATTCAAAATCCCCAAGGAACCCCCGCAGGGCGTGTATCAATTCCGGCACAAGCTTCAATATAAATTTAATATAAAAAGCACGGCGCAGGAACCCGGATAACCCGAGGGCACTTTGCCGTGCTTTTTGTTTTTATACGAGAATACAGTGCCGCGCGTATCGCGGTTATTTCTCGCCCGCGACGCCGCGGGAGGCGAGCCAGATAAGCAGAACGCTTATATCCGCGGGGTTCACCCCGCTTATCCTTGACGCCTGTCCGACGCTCCGCGGGCGGATTTTCGAGAGCTTCTCCGCCGACTCGAGCCGCAGTCCGCCTATCGCCGTATAGTCAATATCCGGGGGCAGGAGCTTCATTTCAAGTTTTTTCTGTCTCTCCGCCTCCGAAAGCTCCCGCTTTATATATCCCGCGTATTTCAGCTGTATCTCCACCGTCTCGCGCACCTCCGGCGGGAGTGTGGGACGGGCGGGGTCGAGCGCCGCGAGGTCTGCATACGTGAGCTCCGGGCGGCAGATAAGCTCCGAGAGGCGCGCGCCGGTCTGAATCTTTGCCGAGCCGTGCGCCGACAGAAACTCATTTACCTCATTCGACGGAGGAAGAATTACATCGTGAAGTCTCTTCTTTTCCGCCTCGATAAGTTCCTTTTTATGAAGAAAAGCGGCATAGCGTGTATCATTTACGAGCCCCACGCGGTGCCCGATCCCGGTAAGGCGGAGGTCTGCATTGTCCTGCCGGAGAAGCAGGCGATACTCGCTGCGCGAGGTCATTATCCTGTACGGCTCATTTGTCCCCTTTGTCACGAGGTCGTCAATAAGAGTGCCGATATAGGACGAGGAGCGCGGGAGTATCATAGGCTCGCGCCCGAGGTAGGAGAGTGCCGCGTTTATCCCGGCGACGAGCCCCTGTGCCGCCGCCTCCCGACGAGCCGTTGAACTGCCCCGCCCCGAACAGACCGGGGACAGACTTGAATTCAAGGGTCGGATACATCTGCGTCGGCTCTGCGGCGTCGTACTCTATCGCATAGGCATAACGCATTATATGCGCGTCCGAAAAGCCGTCAAGAGATGAGAGCATCTCATGCTGTACGTCTGCCGGCATGGAGGTGGAAAAGCCCTGAATATACATCTCCCCGGTCTCCCTGCCGCAGGGCTCTACAAAGAGCTGATGCCGCGGCTTGTCGGCAAATCTCACGAGCTTCGTCTCGATAGACGGACAATACCTCGGTCCGGTCCCGGTTATGTTGCCGGAATACATCGCCGAGCGTGAGAGGTTTTCCCGGATTATCCTGTGGGTGTTTTCATTTGTATAGACTATGTGGCAGGGCACCTGCCGTATGCCGTTAAGCGCCGCGCGGTCTGTGCGCGCCGAGTAGGGGGTTATCTCCTCCTCTCCCGGCTGCTCGTCAAGGGTATCAAGGTCTATGCTTCTTTTATCGACGCGCGCGGGTGTTCCGGTCTTGAACCGCTGAAGCTCTATTCCGAGCGAGCGGAGGGACGCGGAGAGCCCGGAAGACGGGAGCATGCCGTCAGGACCCGCGGGGTAGTCCACCCCGCCGACGAACACGCGGCTGTCAAGATATGTCCCCGTCGCGATAACGACGCGGGAGGCGCGCCACACCTCGCCGAGCGAGGTTGTAACCCCCGAGACCCTGCCCCCCTCGGTCAGAACCGAGGTTATCTCCGCCTGCACGATGCGCAGGTTCTCCTGCTCCTCAAGAGTTTTCTTCATTATCTCGCGGTAGAGCTGTCTGTCCGCCTGTACTCTCTTTGAATGTACAGCCGCGCCCTTTCCGAGATTGAGCGTCCGCGACTGGATTGTCGCCTTATCCGCGGCATAGCCCATCTCACCGCCGAGGGCGTCTATCTCAAAGACAAGATGCCCCTTTGCGCTCCCGCCTATTGACGGGTTACATGGCATGTTGCCGATAGCGTCAAGGTTCATCGTGAATATCACGGTGTCACAGCCGAGGCGCGCCGCGGCGAGCGCCGCCTCTATCCCCGCGTGTCCCGCGCCGATAACCGCTATATCACATACGAGTTTTTCCATACTCCACCTCGAAAAAATCCGCGCCGCCGCATAGCTATGAGGTTGAAACACGGATATATGACAATAATTATTTGCATTTTGCAGGGTTTGCCCGCTTTTATTACTTTATCAGCACGCGCTGAAGATCCGTGACGCGTCCGTTTGCCTCCGAGAGGGCGAAGATAACCCCGTCTGCATAGCACGCCCCCTCGGCGGGCATAAACGGCTCCGGCACCTTTGTGACTATCCGCCGGATAACCGTGTCCCGCCGCATGCCGAGTATCCCGCCGGAGGCGCCGCACATGCCGACGTCGGTGACATACCCGGTCCCGCCGGGAAGTACCGTCAGGTCGGCTGTCGGAACGTGGGTGTGCGTCCCGAAGATTATATTTATCCGCCCGTCGTAGTAGTTTGCCGTCGCTATCTTCTCCCCCGTCGCCTCGGCGTGAAAATCAAGGACGGAAAAGTCATACCTCCCCGCCTCACGCGAGAGGACGGAGTCTATATAGCGGTAAGGCGCGTCGAGCACCGGGTCTATCCCCACCGTGCCCATCGCCGACATAACGAGGACGCGATAACCGTTTTTCGCCTCGGCTATCGTATACCCCGCCCCGGGCGCCGCGGCGGGAAAGTTCAGAGGGCGGAGCACCGCGGGCGTGTCGTCGAAAAAGCGCGCGTCGGTATGCAGGTTCAGGCTGTGGTTTCCCCCGGTTATGACATCGGCTCCGCCGGAGAGGAGCGCCTTTGCAAGCGGGGCGGTGACCCCGTTTATGAACGTGGCATTCTCGCCGTTCACAATGCAGAGGTCTATTTTCTTCTCCTCGCGGTACGACCAGAGGCGGGAGGAGAGAAACTCCGCCGCCCTTGGGCTCGTCACATCGCCTATTGCAAGTATTCTCATAAAAAATCACCTCATGGGAAAGCGCGGGCAGAAAGCCGCCGCGCATCGAAAAATCGGTTGCGCCGGCTTTACCGGAAAATCACCGCCGCGCGCCGAAAAAACAATTGCCCGCGGCTTTACCCGAAAGCCGCACATGGCTCCGCCCGAAAAAACGCCCGGGGATACAGAACATCCGACACCCCCGGGCTGACTTTCCGCAGGATATGCGGATTATTTTGCGTAATCTACACAGCGCGACTCTCTTATCACGCTGACCTTTATCTGTCCGGGATAGTCGAGCTCTCCCTCTATCTTCTTCGCAATGTCGCGGGCAAGAATCTTCATCTTGTCGTCGTCTATCATATCGGGCTTGACCATTATGCGCACCTCGCGCCCCGCCTGAATGGCGAAGGTCTTCTCGACGCCCTCGAAATCTCCGGCGACCTCCTCGAGCTTCTGAAGTCTCTTGATGTAGTTTTCAACGTCCTCGCGGCGGGCACCGGGTCTCGCGGCGCTTATCGCGTCTGCCGCCTGAATGATGTAATCAAGAACCGACGTCGGCTCGGTATCGTTGTGGTGCGCGGCTATCGCATGGATTATATCCTTGTTCTCGCGGTACTTCGTCGCTATCTCGACGCCGAGCTGAACGTGCGAGCCCTCCGCCTCCGCGGTCACAGCCTTTCCTATATCGTGGAGAAGTCCCGCGCGGCGCGCCATAGTCACATCCGCGCCGAGCTCGTCCGCGATAACGCCGGCAAGAAGAGAAACCTCTATCGAGTGGCGCAGAGCGTTCTGTCCGTAGGAAGTGCGGTACTTCATGCGTCCGAGGAGCTTTATAAGCTCGGGGTGCAGACCGTGCACGCCCGCCTCAAAGACAGCCTTGTCTCCCGCCTGCTTTATGGCGTTGTCGACCTCGCGCTTTGCCTTCTCTACCATTTCCTCAATTCTTGCGGGGTGTATGCGCCCGTCGGCTATGAGCTTCTCAAGCGCTATTCTCGCTATCTCGCGGCGGACGGGGTCAAAGCCGGAGACGGTTATAACATCCGGGGTGTCGTCTATTATGAGCTCAACTCCGGTGAGGTTCTCTATCGTGCGTATGTTACGCCCCTCTCTGCCTATAATTCTTCCCTTCATCTCGTCGCCGGGGATCTGTACGACCGAGATCGCAACCTCCGAAACGAGGTCAGCGGCACAGCGCTGAATGGCGAGCGAGAGAATATCCCGTGCCTTCACGTCCGCCTCGTCGCGGAACTGCTCCTCGTACTCCGAGATTTTCAGCGCCGTCTCGTGTGCGAGCTCGCTGTCGAGCTTGCTTATGAGCTCCGCCTTCGCCTGCTCTGCGGTGAGCCCGGCTATACGCTCGAGCATCGCGGTCTGGCTCTTCAGGGTGTCGTCTATCTGCTCCTTCAGCTTGTCTGCCTGTGCGTGCTTTTCGGCGAGGGCAGCCTCCTTCTTTTCGATTCCCTCGAGCTTTGCATCAAGGGTCTCCTCCTTCTGTGTCACGCGGCGCTCAAGCCTCGAGACCTCCTTGCGGCGCTCCTTGACGTCGAAGTCGGCGTCCTTTTTCATCTGGAAGATTTCTTCCTTTGCCGAAATCAGGGCTTCTTTCTTGGAATTCTCGGCGTCCTTTATGGCGTCCTCGAGAATCCGTTTCGACTGCTCTTCCGCCGAGCCTATCTTCTTCTCCGCTATTGACTTGCGGACGAAGAAGCCGACCACGAGCCCGGCAAGGGCGGCGGCACAGCCGATAAGTATAACAAATACCGGTTCCATTTTTCCTCCGTAAATATTCGGCGCAATGAATTTTTATAAAAAGCGACAAATGCAATATATGAATGTCCGTCCGGGCGCGCCGTCTCTCCGGTCGGTATGGCAAATCATACAGATATATTATATATTTTTTTATACGGCTTGTCAAGACAAATTTTCGCGCGGTGCTGACCCGTGCACAAAAATCCCGGCGATACAGGCTCACTGCACCGCCGGGATTTGCATATTTGTAAACTTTTATTTACTTATTCTCTTCTTTTTCCTCTGCCGGAGTCTCGTTTTCGCCGTCTTTTGTCGGGTATTCCGAGGGGACCGACGCGCTCCGGTATTCCGAGGGGACCGACGCGCGGCAGAGTCTCCCGCCCGCGGCGGTGGATATACAGAGCAAGGTCACGGTGACGAGCGCGCCGACAAAGCCGACGAGCAGGTCATCAAGCGTGTCAAGGAGCCCTATATCAAGGTACCCGTGTATGACTTTCGTCTGTCCGTCGCCGTAGTAGATAACCGTCTTCGTTATATTTTCAAGGTTCTCGGTGTACTCGTGCGTCCCGGCGAGAAGGTAGGAGCGGATTTCGTAAATTATGCTGTCCTCCTGCATGTCAAAGCCGAATACTTTCATTCCGCCGTACTCAAACAGCTCCCACACCATAAGACAGGCGAGCGAGAAGAGCGCACCCCATATGACGGGCGCATATCCCCTGCCCCGTGTATCATTTGCGAGCGTCTTTTTCGCAAGACATGCGCCGAGCAGCGCCAGCGCCGCGCCGGAGACGGTATGCAGCGCGTCATCCCAGTGCGGAAGAGTTATATAGAGATTATACCCGTTCCCAAGGAGCATGCCCCCGGCGATAACAAAAAGAAACAGTGCCTCGGCGACAAGGGGGATTCTCACCGAAAACACCCGCTCAAAAAGCAGAAAGAGCGGAGCCGTCAGAAGAAGACAGCCCAGCGCCGACGGAAGATACATCCACTTCCCCTGAAGCGGGAGCCACACCGCGGAGAACGCGCAGAAGAGCATGTAAAGAAGCATCACGGCGGCACAGACGGGAGTTTCCTTTATCCGCCTGCCCAGTTGTTTTGCGAAAGTCATCTTGTTTTCCTCATTTCCCACGCGAGTATCCCGGCGGCTCCGGCGGCGTTTTTTCCGTCCTGCGGAGCAGCTCTCCGCAGAGGAGCCCGGTCAGAACCCCGGCGACCGTCCCGGATATTATAAGCACGGGGAGATAGTAAAGCACCCCAGTACCCATTAAAAGACACGCCGCGGCAATCTGCCCGGCGTTATGCATAACCCCGCCTGTGACCGACACGCCGACCGTACCGAGCGGGCGGCAGAAGCGGATGGCAAGATACATCGAAAGGAGCGAGAGCACCGCGCCCGAGAGCCCGTAAATGAGCGCCGCGACATTCCCGAAAAGGAGCGCGGACATAATAACCCGCACAAGGCTCACCGCCGCGGCGGACGGGAGCCCAAGCCGGTAAAGGGCGAAAAGAACCGCGATATTCGCGAGCCCGATGCGCACGCCCGGCACCGGAATAAAGGTCGGTATCCGGCTCTCGACGAAGGAGAGGAGCATGGCGGCAGCGACGCACATGGCGAGCGTCGCGACTTTATAGGAGCGACCGTTTTTCATCCGACGACCTCCACGCTGACGCGATTCGGAAGGCAGACTATCCGCTCGCCGACCCTTGATATTCTCCCCTGCCTCTCGCAGAGCTTATCCGGGCAATCCGCGTCCTCTATCCTCGCCGACCCGCCCTCGATTACAAGGGTGTTCGTCCCGCCGTTCAGCGGGTATCTGCCGTCGGTCATAAGAGAATACTCCCCTGCGACCTCGCCGTCAATGCTCACCGTGACGGCGCTCCCCCGCCCGAAGGAGCGGGAGAAAACAAGGAGTACCGCGCCTATAATCAGGAGCGCAAGTATCAGAATTATATCCGGTAGGTGCTGCCGCATTTTAGATACACGGGTGCCGCCCTCCAGGGCTTTTCTGTCGCATTGCGCTATTTCGTCGCCCGCGGCGGCTTTTCCGTCGTCCGGGAGGATTACCGTGCCATCTTCGGGCGACGGCGGGAGCCCGTTTTTATTTTCTTTTTCCATTCAGCTTATCTTCATGCCGCAGGAGAAATTCTCCTCTTCTATCGCCCCGACGGGGCAGACCTCGCGGCACTTGCCGCAGGCGGTGCAGAGAGAATAATCTATGACGGCGAGATTGTCTATCAGCTTTATCGCACCGCGCTCACAGGTGCGCACGCATTTTCCGCAGGCGATACAGCCGTGTGTGCAGGCGCGGCGCACAGCCGCTCCCTTGTCCCTGTTAGAGCACCGGACGCTAATACGCACGGTGACCGGCACGACGTGTATTATCCCGTTAGGGCACTCTGCCGCGCAGACTCCGCAGCCGATACATGCAGTGGGGTCGATATGTGCCGTCCCGTCCGAGAGGGTTATTGCCCCGCGGGGGCAGACCCGCGCACAGTCGCCGTAGCCGAGGCAGGCGTATGTGCACTTCTTGTCGCCGTTGTAGAGCATGTTAGCCCCGCGACAGCTCGCCGTCCCCTCATAGCGGTATTTTCTCTCCTCCGGAGAGCAGGAGCCGCCGCAGGCGACATATGCGACGCGCGGCACAGGCGCCTCGCCTTCAATACCGAGGATCTGCGAGATTTTCGCGGCGGCGTCCGCCCCGCCGGGAGTACACAGGTTGGTTTTATTGCACTTCCCCTCCGAGAGCGCCTTTGCATATCCGTCACAGCCGGAGAATCCGCAGGAGCCGCAGTTTGCCCCCGGGAGGCACTCACGTATCTCGGCAGCGCGCTCATCCTCCGGCACCGCGAACTTTGCGGAGGCTACCGTCAGGAGCAGTGCGGCGAGAAGCCCTATTGCGAGAAGAACGATTACAGGTATTATAATTTCCATACACGCCCCTCCCTTAACCGAATATTTTCTCTATCACATTCGTGACAATTCCGGTGAAGCCGAAAAAGGCAAGCGAGACTATCGACGCGGCGACGAGCGTCACCGGGAGCCCCTGAAAGCTCTTCGGCGCTGGGCAGTTCTCTATCCGCGAGCGCACCCCGGCAAAGAGAACCATCGCGAGAAGAAATCCGATACCGACGCCGAGGGAGGAAACCATAGACTCAAGAAATCCGTAGCCGTCGGTTATATTGTTTATCGTGACGCCGAGAACCGCGCAGTTCGTCGTTATGAGCGGCAGATATATGCCGAGAGAACGGTGGAGCGCGGGGATGAATTTCTTCATCACTATCTCAACGAACTGGACAAGAGCCGCTATTATCAGAATAAAGGCTATCGTCTGGAGGTATCCGAGCCCGTTAGGCTCAAGAATATAGGTCTGCACCGGCCAGGTCGCCGCCGTGGCACAAAGCATGACGAATGTAACGGCGACGCCCATTCCGCTCGCCTGTTTCAGTTTCTTCGACACGCCGAGGAAGGGGCATATTCCGAGGAAGCGCTGAAGCACGTAGTTGTTTATGAGCACTCCACCCATGAGGATAAGTATAAGCGATTTAAGCATTTTCCCTCTCCTCCGTTATCTCCGCCGCTGCCGACGCCGCCTCTGCGGTATCGGACGAGCAGGTTTTTTTGCACATTCCCGCAACCGGGCAGCCTGCGCAGTCGAAGTCGCGCCTCGCGCCGCCGCGCAGGGACGAGAGCTTATTCACGACGGCGATCATTATACCGAACACGAGAAAGCCGCCTGGCGCCTGTGTCAGTATCGGAAAATTATATTTTGAGAAGAGCGGCACCGGGTGCCCCGCGAAGGTCCCCGCGCCGAGCACCTCGCGGACCGTCGCCATTATGACGAGCGTCAGGAGGAAGCCGAGCCCCATGCCGACCCCGTCAATAAGCGAATCAAGCACCGTGTTCTTCCGGGCGAACATCTCCGCGCGCCCGAGGATTATGCAATTGACGACTATCAGCGCGAGGTACACGCCCATCATGTCGTAGAGCGACGGAAGATAGGCATGCATAAGCATCTGAACGACCGAGACGAACCCGGCAATTATGACTATGTAGCAGGGGATACGCACCGTGTCGGGTATCACCTTACGCAGCGCGGATATAACCGTGTTCGAGCAGGCGAGCACCGCCGTAGCGGCGAGCCCCATGCTGAGGGCGGATATGACGCTCCCCGTCTGGGCGAGGGTCGGACAGGTGCCGAGGACGAGGACGAGAACCGGGTTTTCAAGTATTATCCCGCGCAGGAGTATCATAAGCTTTGAATTTTTCTTCATTTTCCCTGCCCCCCGTCATTATAAAATCCGCTCTCCGAGAGTACGGCGAACGCGTGCTCCACGGCAGTCCGGAACGCGGAGGACGAATAGGTCGCCCCGCTGACAAGCTCCACGCCGGAGAGGTCATCTTTTCCCTTCCCGACAAAGGACCCGGTAAATTCGCCGCGTATGTTCCGCGTCTCGCTGTATGCCGTCACCGACACTCCGGTTATCCTCCCGTCAGATCCTATCCCGAGAGTGAACGTCATGGGGTCGCCGGAGGTGTAGGAGGAGGATGTCGCGACTATAACGGCATAGCCGGCGCTGCCGGTGTCGCGGTAGACAGACTTTATCTCCGAGCGGTCGGAGCTCCACGGGTCGGAGAACTCCACAGCCTCAAAATCCGACGCGCCGGGGAGCACCTCCATGAGAGATTTTCTCTCGGCTTCACGGGCGTTTTCGGCTATTACATCCTTTGTTATGAGGTTGACGACGGCGAGCGCCGCCGCGACAATCAGGCATATTACGGCGAGGGTCAGGACCGGCGCCACATGCTTTTTCTCTATCTTCATTTCTTCACCTCCCGGCGCCTGCCCATAGGTCGCGGCAGGGTAGCCTTCTCAATATAGGGTGAAAGTATGTTCATAAGAAGAATTGCAAAGGACACGCCCTCCGGGTAGGCGCCGAAGAAGCGTATCAGGGAGGTTATGAGTCCGCAGCCGACGGCGAATATCACCCTGCCGGAGCGGGTTATCGGGGTTGTCACATAGTCGGTAGCCATGAACACAGCCCCGAGGATAAGTCCGCCGGAGAGCACGTGCCGGAGGGCGAGCGCCGCGTCAAAGCCCCCGAAGAGGAGCGCGCAGACAAACACCGTGCCGACAAAGGCAATCGGGACATACCAGTTTATGACCCGCCGGACGACAAGATATATGAAGCCTATAAGGAGCGCTATAACGCAGGTCTCGCCTATTGCCCCCGAGTGATTCCCGAGGAAGAGATCAAGAAAAGATGTCGGCTGCACGGAGCTAATTATCCCGCCCGCCGTAACGAGCGGGGTCGCCGATGTAGTAAGGAGTTCTCCCCCGGTCATAGCAATCGGGAGCGCACCGCCCGCGACAGCCGGGAAGGCAATCAGAAGAAAGACGCGCGCGGTTATCGCCGGGTTCGCAAAATTGCACCCGAGACCGCCGAAAACGCACTTCACGACGAATATCGCGAGCACACCGCCGAGCACGCACTGCCATATCGGGACGGCGGCATGCATATTGAGCCCGAGCAGGAGCCCGGTGACGGCGGCGGAGAGGTCGCCTATCGTCTGCTTTTTCTTACATATAAGATTGAATATAAACTCGGTCGCCACGGATGAAGCGACGCAGGCGGCAATCACAGCGAGCGAGCGCATGCCGAATATCACGCACCCGGCAATGCACGCGGGCAGGAGAGCTATCAGCACATCCGCCATTATTCCGCGCGTCCTTCTCCCGGAGCTTATGTGCGGGGAGGATGAGACCGAGAGCAGCGCGCCGGGCGCGCCGTTATCCCTGTTTTCGTTCTTTGCCGCCGGTTTTTCTTTCGGGCTCGTGCCCTGCCCCGTGCTTTCCGTGGCGCCTCTTTCCGCCGTGGCTACCCCGCCGGAGGCGACAGCCGGAGCGCCGTTTTTCATGTTTTCGTCCATTCCGACCTCCTTATTTCAGTCCCGCGGTGCGGGAGGAGTATTCGCGAAGATATGCCTTTGCAAGCCGGTTCGTCTGCACGAGCGGGCGCGAGGACGGGCAGACATAGGAGCAACAGCCGCACTCTATGCAAAGCCCGACCGACAGGGAGGACAGCGCCGCGGCGCGCTCCGCCGGGTCGCCGATGTCCATTGACGCGTTTATCGCCGTCGGGGTGAGCCCCATCGGGCAGTGCGCAACGCAGCTCCCGCAGCGTATGCAGGGGAGCATCTCGCGCTCCGGTTCACTTGCGAGGACGGTTATCCCGTTGGTTGTTTTCGTGACGGGATAGCTCATGTCATATATCGCCGTGCCCATCATAGGTCCGCCGAGGAGCACCTTTCCGGCGGGTTTGCTCAGCCCGCCCGCAAACTCTATAAGCTCGTTTATCGGGGTTCCTATCGGGGCGATGATATTCTTCGGCTCGCGCACCGCGGTGCCGTCAACGGTGATACATTTCTCGATAAGGGGCATACCCGTGTGCAGATATCGCCCGATGTGGGCGAGCGATGTGATGTTCAGGACTATCACACCGACATCCGCGGGGAGCCCGCCCTCCGGCACCGTTCTGCCTATCGTATTGTATATTAAAATCTTCTCGCCGCCCTGCGGATAGCTCGACGGCAGGCGACAGACCGAGATGCCGGGGATGTCCGCTATATCCGCCTCCAGTCTGTCCGCCGCCGCGCCGTTGCTCCGCTCGAGACCGAATACGATTCTCCCGGGCTCGATGAATTTCTGCACCGCGCGGATACCGGCTATAAGCTCGTCGCGCCTCTCGTAGATCGTGCGCGTGTCGGAGGTTATGTAGGGCTCACATTCCGCGCCGTTTATTATCACGGCGTCGACGGGTCCCTTTTTCTTTGCCTCAAGCTTTACGTGCGCGGGGAAGCCCGCGCCCCCGAGACCGACGAGCCCGCTGTCCCGCACCGCCGAAATAAAGTCGTCAAGAGTTTCGACGACGGGCGGCTTCACATCGCCCGATATTTCATATCTTCCGTCGTTCTTTATGATAAGCGCGGTGCAGGTTCTCCCGCTCGGGAGCATGACCTGCTCGGTTTTCGTGACGGCGCCGGACACGGGCGAGAATACCGGGGAGGAAACATACCCCGCACATTCGCCTATCCGCTGTCCTGCCTTCACACTGTCGCCGACGCCGACGAGCGGCGTCGCGGGCGCGCCTATATGCTGCGCCATAAGGAGAGTCAAGGTCTCCGGCGCGGGCATGCGGACGCTCGCCTTTCCCGCCGTCCCTTTCAGGTGGGGCAGGTGCACCGCCCCCGGTCTTTTTCCGAACATCAAATTTCTCCTTTCCGGATTCCCCGGGGTCGCCCCGGTACGGATTCTTTCCCGGTCAGAGGGAGCCGCACGGCAAAAAGCAAAGACAAAAAGACGAAAAAACGCCCGTCGCCTGCCGCGGCGCCCTATAAAAATATCCGATCATAAGAAACCCGCGACTTTGTTAAATATATAACATCTCGCGCGTTTTTTTTAATCGGACAGTTCATGAAAATTATAAACCATTTTGTGCTGTTTGTCAAGTAATGCTTTCGCCCCGGGCTTGTTTTGGACAATATGTACAAATCGCATGCTTGCCTTTTGGTTAAATCACTTCCGATAACAAGCAATAAAAGGCGGTTGCCCATTCCACCACAGCAGCCGCCTTTTCCTCTTTCTCATAAACCCGAGCCGGGAGCCGCCCCGGCTCGGGCGCTTTTTGATATTTTATTTCATGGTTTCATACTCTGACCGCAATCGTTCAACGCCACTCCGCCACCGACCACCTCGCTTCCGCATAATCTTTTACCATTTTGTCCACATCTGCAATGATAGGGTTTCCGCTTTCGTTGCACCTGCGTTTCAACTCTTCAAGCAGGTTTCTTACATCTTTTCGGCGCATCCCATAGAGTGAAAAGCGCGTGATTTTTCTTTTACTCGTTTTGATACATAAATAAGCCAAAGGTCTCGAAAAATTCTTTTTCTTTCCGTTTGAGTCGCGGTTCAGCGGAAGGATACACATCTCTTTTATATCCGCATATTCTGCAGATGCAGGGTATTGAACAATTTCTTCCAGTTTGTTTCTTTCTTTCGAACAGCATATCTGCGTTTGCTCAAGTCGTATCGTTCCGAAATAGAACATAGCGGCTACAGTGTCACATAGAGAACATCCAAACAGTACAAGCCCCACATGCAGAACAATCATGACAACAATGCCCCTGACGCCCGCAATGTAGTATTTATGAACCCATGCCGCTACGCATCCAAACACACCCCCTCCAAATATTCCAAGAGAAAGAATAAGCATCAGGATATACTCCCATGATAGCCTATAATATCGTTTTACCACCATGCTATCTTCCTCCAAAACAAGTTAATATCAAACGCATCCGTAATGCCGCTTACAATGTCCCCGCTTATGCCTTCTATCAAATTCAGTTTAAGCATTTTCCCAAATGTGCTCGAAGAAATTCTCGAAATGATACCTCTGCGGAATTTTGTATATATCTGCTGAGATATAGCCGAGTACGAATTTCTACCTGCATTTACTCCTTGTATACGGATTCTGCTGCCTAATGCAGCCGTTGCTGCCGAAATAGCGCCGCTGAATATAGAGGCAGCTACTATATCTGACGCGCTGTAGTCTGCGCCTTCCCATTCATTCTCCAGTATCATTCCAACTGAAGTTGAAACTGCTCCTGATATTGCGGCAATGGCAGACGAAAAAGGCTTAGGCAACAGATACAATAATGCACCACCCAGTGCGCCACCAGCTGTGCTACCGACGAATTGCGCCCATGACCATGACCAATCTCCCGTTATGGCAAGTGATATTACCTCTGATGCAGCATATGCGGCAGCGCCGGCAATGGCGCCGATACCGGTTGCAATCCCCAAACCGATAAGAAAACTTGACAATACAAATCTCCCGCTCGGATCACTATGGCTCACCGGGTCATTACCACAATAGACATAGAGGTTCAGCCCCTGTGGGCTCCCGGTATCAAGATATGCGCTGTTGTCCG
>CALDMI010000320.1 GCA_937914815.1 uncultured Clostridia bacterium | reverse complement strand
CGCACAGCACGGAGGAGGCACTGCGTCACCTTGAAAAGCTTAAAAACAACGGCGCGGACATAGTCAAGCTCATGATAACCGGCGGTGTTCTTGATGCCAAGGAGCGCGGTGTCCCCGGCGAGGTAAAGATGAGCGCGGAGATGGTGCGCGCGGTGTGTGACAAGGCTCATGAAATGGGATATAAGGTGGCGGCGCATGTTGAATCACCGGAGGGGGTACGTATAGCGCTTGAAAACGGTGTCGATTCGATAGAACACGGTGCAAAGCCGGATGCAGACATAATTGATATGTTCAAGAAAACCGGAGCATTTCTTTGCACCACGGTTTCACCCGCTATACCGTATGCACTGTTTGACCGTTCGCTTACAAATGCGACAGAGGTTGAGCAGTATAACGGTAACATCGTTTTCGAGGGGATTGTAGAGTGCTCAAAGGCGGCGCTCGCAAATGATATACCGATAGTTCTCGGAAACGATGTCGGATGCCCGTGGATAACCCAGTATAACTTCTGGCGCGAGGTATATTATTTTCACAGATATGTCGGGGCGTCAAACTCCTTTGCGCTTTATACTGCGACTCTGCGTAGCGCCGAACTTGCAGGTATCGGCGATATAACCGGCTCGCTTGTTCCCGGAAAGTGCGCAGATATGATAGTTACCGAAAAGAATCCTCTCGAGGATCTGCGCGCTCTCGGAGATGTCGGAATGGTTGTCGCGCGCGGAAAGATAATAAGCGAGCCGGTATTCAGACGCCGTAGAAATGTGGACCGCGAGCTTGACAGGTTCATGTGATTTTTGGCGACGCTTCACGCCATTAACAAAAAAAGCAAACAAAAGGCAGTCGTAAAAGCCCGGTACAGGCTGAACGGCTGCTTTTTATTATATCTCATACAAAGACACAAATATCCCCGGTCTGCATAATTCCACCAAAAAAGCAAAACATATAAACAGTAAAAAATCAAATGTGTTTTTTCGGAGGAATATATAAATGAGGGCTACCGGAATTGTGAGAAGAATTGACGACCTCGGCAGGGTGGTGATACCAAAGGAGATAAGGCGGACAATGCGTATACGCGAGGGCGATCCGCTTGAAATATATACCGACAGGGACGGCGAGGTGATATTCAAGAAATACTCGCCGGTCGGTGAGCTCGGGGAGTTTGCATCCGGGTATGCGGAGGTGTTGGCAAAAATTCTCGGTTTTCCGGTGTTCATATCCGACAGAGACGCCGTGGTTTCCGTGAGTGGCGCATCAAAGAGAGAATACGGTGAGCACAGGGTTGCCGACGGTATCGAGAAAATCATGGATTCACGAATGATTTATACAGGCGGAGATGAGCCGATAGAAATTATCGACGGCGGGAGTTGCGTTGTCGGGTGTGCTATGCCGATAATAAGTGAGGGCGATATCATAGGATGTGTAATGAGCGGGCGTATTCGAGATGACGGCACGATTCCGTCACCTGATGACGCGGAAATCAAGCTTGTACAGACTGCCTCGCTTTTTCTTGCTAAATATTCAGGAAACTGATAGTTACAAATATTAATACAAAGCGCCGCAGCAGGCAAGCCGTGCCATGCTGCGGCGTCATTTATTGTACTTTTACTTGATTTTTCATTGAGGATTTGAAATAGGAAATGTAAACATTTCCGGCACTTATGCCGAGCTTGTTGCCGTCGGAGTCAATGAAGATCATGTCTCCGTGTTCATCCGTCTCCCATGTTATCTCGCACATTTTTCCGTCTACGGCATAGTATCCGGTTCCGCGCGTACATGTGTTGATGACGGTTTCGGTCGACTTCTCGGTTTCGTATGTCACGCTGTCGGCGAAGAGAATGAGCACATTCTTATATGTTACCGTCTTGCCGTTAAGCATGTCGGTTTTGACAACTCCGGATTTTGAATAAACGTACGCCCCTCTGT
>CALDMI010000319.1 GCA_937914815.1 uncultured Clostridia bacterium | reverse complement strand
CAAGCGGCTCTCCTATCCCCATCATGACGATATTCGATACACGCTCCCCGGTCTCGCGCTGTGCGGCTATTACCTGTCCGAGAAGCTCGGACGGGAGGAGATCCCGCTCCTTCCCCCCTATTGTCGAGGCGCAGAAGCGGCAGCCCATGCGACAGCCGACCTGACTTGATATACAGAGGGTATTCCCGTGCTTATAGCGCATGAAAACGCTCTCGACACAAGCGCCGTCATGGAGGCGGAAGAGGAACTTTACGGTCCCGTCTATTTTCGAGACAAGCTTTTTCTGTACGCGCGGGAGAGTATCAAGAGTATCTGCGGCAAGCCGGGCGCGCAGCGCCGCAGGAATGTTCGTCATCTCCCCTATCGGAGTGCCGGACGGGAGCCACGCATATATCTGCTTTGCCCGGAAGCGCGGCTCACCGAGCGATGCAATATAATCCGCCATCTCGTCCCCGGTCATTGAATAAAGGTCGTGTACTGTGTTCTGCATACTTCCTCGCAAAATTACATCCCCGCGCCGCGGCGCATGGGACAGATGAAAAATCCGTCCGTACCGTCGAGCCCGGGTAAAAGAGTCATCATACCGCCATCGGAGCGACGTGTCACATCTCCGGTTCCAAAGGCAAAGTCAACCGGAGAGAACTCCGGCGCAGAGCGGAGAAATTCCGATACCACATCCTCGTTTTCCTCTCTCCGGAGAGTGCATGTGGAGTAAACTATTACGCCGCCGGGCGCGACATAGCGCGACGCGGCGCGGAGAATATCAAGCTGAAGCGGAGGGATGGCGGCGGCGCCGTCCTTATCGCGATAGCGCAGATCCGGCTTCTTTGATAGGACGCCGAGACCGGAGCACGGGACATCGCATATCACGCGGTCGCATTTTCCGATTAAAGCGGGGTCCGGGTCGCGGGCGTCGCGCAGGGCTACCTCAATCCTGTCGGAGAGCCCGAGGCGAGCCGCCCCGGAGGTTATAAGCGAGAGCTTTGACGAGACGGCGTCAAATGAATAAACTCTGCCGTCCTCCGTACCCTCGGCTACCGTGAAGCTCTTGCCGCCCGGGCAGGCGCAGACATCCGCGACGGTGCGGACATCGGAGATACCGAGAACCGTGGCGCACAGCTGACTCGCCTCATCCTGAACATGAAAAAAGCCCTCGGAAAATCCGGGTATCGCCGTGACATCTCCCCCGCAAAAAGCATACACGCCTATGGGGGAAAGCGGTGTCGGCGCGCAATCTACCCCGTTTTTGCGCAGGTAGTCAAGAAAGCCGTCGCGGCTGATTTTTCTTATATTCACGGCGAGGGTGAGCGGGGGGATTTCGTTTGCCGCCGCGAGAATACGCTCTGCGGTTTCCTCCCCGAACCGCTCATCAAATATCCGGCATATCCATGCAGGGACGGAGTACTCTACCGACTGTGCACGGTGGAGGCTCTTTTTTCTGTCGGGAGACGGGAGATTATTCTTTTCTCTGACGGTGCGCCGGAGAACGGCGTTTACTATCGCGCGCTCGCCAGAGTTACGGCAGAGGGCGACCGACTCATTCACCGCGGCATAATCCGGGACGGAGAGCCACAGAATCTGAGCCATGCCGAGGCGGAGGACGCCGCGGACATACGGGTCTATATCTCCGCCGGACCTTGCGGTGAAGGCGTTTATGTAATAGTCAAGCGACAGCCGCCGCTCGGTCACGGTAAAGACGAGCGAGGCGACGAGCGCGCGCTCCTCCGGCGTGAAGTCTCTGAGTTTGTCCGTATTCAGCGCCCGGTTCACATACTTCCCCGAGCGCTCTATATCAAAGAGGAGCGAGAGCGCGGCGCGGCGCGGAGTTACGCTCATCTTTTGTCTCTCTTTACCATTGCAAATATCCGGAGAAGCTGAATTATCGAGACGAGGAGAGCGGCGACATAGGTCATTGCCGCGGCGCTCAGCACCTTGCGGGAGGCGCGCAGCTCCTGCGACGAGAACTCGCCCGATGCGCGGAGGGTCTGCATCGCCCTGTGCGACGCGTCAAACTCGCACGGGAGGGTGACAAGCTGAAAGAGCGTGGTCACCGAGAAGAGACCGACGCCGATAAGAGCGACGATATATCCGAAATTGCTGAACTCATAGGCGAACTCGGCAAGTCCCATGATGAGCACGCCGATAAGGACGAATATCCAGGAAAGGCGGGAGGCTATATTTGTTATCGGGACGAGCTTTGAGCGAATTACTATCGGAAGATAGCCCTTCGCATGCTGAATGGCATGCCCCGCCTCATGAGCGGCGACACCTATCGCGGCGGCGGAGTCCGAATCATAGACCCCGTCGGAGAGGCGGAGCGCGCCGTCACGCGGGTCAAAATGGTCGGTGAGATTTCCGCCTATGCGCTCTATTCTCACATCGGTAATTCCGTTTTCGTCAAGTATTTCGCGGGCTACCTCTGCCGCGGTCTTGCCCGTCGAGACGTGGACACGCGAATAGCGGCGGAAGGTCAGGGAGACCTTCAGCTGTGCAATCGCGGCTATCACGAGAGCGAGCAGAAAGAGAATATAGAGTATCAGCTCAAGGTATGTGTTTACGCTTCCGAAAAACATGTCAGTTTATCTCCTTTATCGATTTTTCTTCCTCTGACGAGGTCCCCCGCGGGCATCCTGCCCTTCCCCTCCGGGATTACGGAGGTCACGCGGAGGGCACCCTCGCCGCAGGCGACGGTGAAGCTCCCGTCCCCCTTACCGTCGACGGCTATCACCTCTCCCGGGGTGCCGTGTCCGTCTGTCGGTATGGCGGTACATATTTTTATAAGTCTGCCGCGCAGCTCCGCCGCGGCGTAGGGTATCGGGCATAGCCCGCGTATTATGCAGTCAAGCTCACGCGCGCTCTTCCGGAAGTCAAGGCGCGTGTCGCACTTCTCTATTTTTTTTGCATAGGTTGCACCGGTATCCGGCTGTTTTACCCTCGGGGCGGTGCCGGCGAGGATATCCGGGAGGAGGCGCACAAGAAGCTCCGCGCCGCATGTCATAGAGCGGTCGTGTATCGCCTCAAAGTCGTCTCTGTCCCCTATCGGGAAGCTCTCCTGCGCTATTATATCCCCGGTATCAAGTCCGCGGTCCATATACATAAGGGTGACGCCGGTCTCCTGCTCGCCGTCCATTATCGCGCGCTGCATAGGGGCGGCGCCGCGGTATTTCGGCAGGAGCGAGACATGGACGTTCACACAGCCTGCCGACGGGTAGTCAAGGACATAGTCCGGCAGAATTTTTCCGTATGCGACGACGACTATAAGGTCGGGGCGGTAGGTGTCAAGGCTCTCGCGAAAGGCTCCGTCACGGAGCGTTTTCGGGGTGAGCACCGGGACACCGGCTGACGAAGCCACCCGCTTTACCGGCGTGGGGGTCATCACATTCCCCCGCCCGCGGGGCTTATCCTCGCCCGTCACGGCGCAGACCACGTCCGCGCCGGAGTCGATAAGGCGGGACAGGACACCGGCGGCTATATCCGGCGTCCCCATGAACATTATTCTTCCGTTCCCTGTATTCTTCAATTCTCTTACCTTTTTTTCTTGTCCTTCACCGGGCGTATCTGCACATCGATATAGAGTTTACCGTCAAGGTGATCGCACTCATGGCATATTGCGCGGGCGAGGAGTCCCTCTCCCGTCAGGGTGCACATCTCCCCGTTTCTGTCGGTGTACTCGACCGTAACGCGCTCCGGGCGGGAGGTTATCCCGCTCTCGCCGGGGTTTGAAAGGCACCCCTCGACATCCTCCTGATGCCCCTCTGCCGCAATTATTTTCGGGTTTATCATCTCATAGACCACCCCGTCCTCAACCTCTATCACCGCGACGCGGCGGAGGACGCCGACCTGCGAGGCGGCGAGACCGCAACCCTCATTCACGCGCATGGTGTCGGTCATATCGTCAAGGAGCATTGTTATCCTCGGGGTTATCTCGGTGACCGGGCGACAGACCTTACGGAGTGTCGGGTCGCCGAATTTCAGAATTTTAAGTATTGCCATATATTTTTCCGCCTTTCAGAAGCGCTATACCGTCAGTGGGTTCAGGTCGACGGAGACGGTGACATCCCGCCCGGGCACAAATCCGCGGAGAAGCTCCGCAAAAAATGCGCGGGTTTCTTTTCCGAGCCTGCACTTTATGACTATGCGCATACGGTATTTTTCATTTAATCTGTAGACCTGCGCCTCAAACGGTCCGAAAACCGTGAATGGACAGGACGAATATTTTTCTCCTATGAGTTTTACGGCAAAATCGGAAAGCTCACGCGCCGCCTCTGCCGTCTCGCGCTCGTCCCCCGACGTGACGGTTATCTGCGCCATATCGCAGAACGGAGGGTAACAGAGCTCACGCCGGACGGCTATCTCGCCGTCGTAAAACTTCTCGTAATCCTGCGTACAGGCGAGTCTTATTATCTCGTTCGCCGGGGAGAAGGTCTGTATCACGGCTATCCCGCCGTCGCGCGCCCTGCCCGCTCTCCCTATCACCTGCGTGAGAAGCGAGAATGTGCGCTCCGCCGCGCGGAAGTCGCTCATATACAGCGATGAGTCCGCAAGGACGGTGCCGACGAGGGTGACGCGCGGGAAATCATGCCCCTTTGCAACCATCTGTGTGCCGAGGAGGATATCCGCGCGCCCGGCGCGGAAGTCGCCGAGCATTCTGTCATATGAAAGTTTCTGTGTTGTTGTATCGGCGTCCATACGCATGACGGGCATATCCGGAAGAAAGCTTTTCAGCTCTCCCTCAACCTTCTGCGTGCCGTAGCCGACAAACGAGAGTTTATCCTCCCCGCAGGCGGGGCAGGCGTGCGGCACCGGCTCACGGTGACCGCAGAGGTGGCAGAGGAGATACCCTCCGTCCGCCGACGTATGATATGTCAGGGAGACCGAGCAATGCGGGCAGGCTATCACCTCGCCGCAGCTCTTACAGCTTATCTGGCTGTTATATCCCCGGCGGTTCAGAAAGAGTATCGCCTGCTCTCCCCTCTCCTTTACGCGCCGGAGCTCATCAAGCAGGCGCACGGATATCGGGGATGTGTTGCCGAGGCGCAGCTCCTCACGCATATCGACCACCACCGCGTCCGGCAGGCGGAAGCCGCCGTACCTCTCGCGGAGCGGGATAAGCGTATACACCCCCTGTTTTGCTTTATAAAAGCTCTCAACAGAAGGGGTAGCCGAGGCGAGAAGAAGCATACACTTATTGACGCCGCAGCGGTATGCCGCGACATCGCGGGCATGATATTTCGGGTCCTGCTCCGACTTATATGTGTGCTCGTGCTCCTCGTCTATGACGATAAGCCCGAGGTTCGGCAGCGGGGCGAATATCGCAGAGCGGGTGCCTATGACAAGGTCGACATCCCCGCGCTTTATTCTCCTGTACGCGTCAAATCTCTCGCCCGCGGAGAGCGAGGAGTGCATTACCGCGACGCGCTCACCGTATCTTGTGCAGAAGAGGTTCACCGTCTGGGGGGTCAGGGATATTTCGGGCACGAGCATGATAACCGATTTTCCGCTGTCTATCGTGCCGTCGATAGCCCGCATTATCACCTTTGTTTTTCCGGAGCCGGTCACACCGAAAAAGAGCCCGGCGCAAGCCGCGCCGCTCTTCCTGAGGCGCTCTATCTCCGAGAATGCGGCGGTCTGTGCCCTTGTGAGGACTATCTCGCCGCGCACGCCCGCGCCGCGCGAGGTGCCCATCACGGACTTCATCGTGACCGG
>CALDMI010000318.1 GCA_937914815.1 uncultured Clostridia bacterium | reverse complement strand
CGTTTTTGGTCTCACATCAATTGTAACACTACAATTTGCAAAAAAAAAAACTCTTTTTCTCAGTATATTAAATATATACGGGAACATTATTCCGGAAAACTGTTGCAATTTTATCTGTTTTGCGCTACAATACTATACATGATATAAAAAGTTTTGCGCAAATCCTCTTGTTACGGAGCAGAATATGGAATACGAAAAACCGACAGCCGAATTTATAGCGTTTGAGAGCTCGGATGTAATATCCACCTCCGCCGTTCACCTCCCGATAATTCCGATAGGTCAGAATTTCGACGGGGACGAGACCGAGTACTGTATCACGGAGTAAACTCCGGGTATTTTTCCGATAAATGATAAAGGCGGAAAAAGAGTATTTTCACGGAAAAATACAAAAATATCGCCGTTTTCTATTTACATCCGCCGTTATTTTTGCTAAAATAGATACAGTTATGAAAGCGCCGTCGGCGTTTTTCCGAAAGGCTTAGCAAACATGAGAGACGATAAAGATTTTTTCCGCGTACAGATATATACGGCGTCGGGTGATGGGATGCTCATACCCCCGAAGTACAACGAGGACGGTATGGAGTTTCTTGACATCAGAGAGGGAAAACTTTCTGTGCGCATAGGGACCGAGCTGTTTTCGTGTTCAGCCGGCGATATACTCTATATACCTCCGAGGACGGTTTTCTATGTCGCGTCCGAGGATGGGGAGCGTGCGACCGTGCGCGGTATGCTCTTTCCCGCGTCGCTCCCGGAGGAGGGGATGTATTCGTTCGACTCCGAAATTCTTTATATGTTTTATGTCCAGTCGCGCAATCACTGTGTGTCGTTCGGCAAGGGACACCCGATATACCCGGCACTTGAGCGCGCGTTGACGGATTCCTATGACGAAAACCTCGCAAAGGATGTCTGCTACCGCCTGCCGATCCGCGCGAATATATACCTTATGATGACCGCGCTTCTGCGTTTCTATTGCAGTAATAAAAACGAGTCCGACAGGCTCGTATACCATAATGTTCTGCGCCTGCGCCCGGTAATAGAGTATATAACGGAGCACTCAAGGGAAAAGCTGTACATAGAACAGCTCGCCGGGATGATAAGCGTTTCGCCGGACTACTTTACAAAGATGTTCAAGGACACAATGGGGAAGACCCCGGTTGATTATATAAACGGTGAGCGCGTCAACGCGGCGCTTTACCGCCTCGTCTACACAAAGGACGCAATGCAGAAAATAGCCGATGATGTCGGCTTCTGTAATGTAAACTATTTTCACCGCATATTCAAATCGTATATAGGAATGAGCCCTCTGGCATACAGAAAGCTCGGAGATGCGGAGTGCGGTACCGCGAAGCAGGAGTAAAATCCCATTAGCAGACAAAACTGGGCTTGCGGCAAAACGCGAGGGAGGAGAAATGGATAGCCTTTACATCATTTTGTTTGTCTTGTTTTTCCTCATAATTATTCCGAGGATAACAAGGCAAAGAAGATCGGCAATAATCAGGCAGGTTCTGAATCGAAAAAAACAAAATAAGGAGACCTTGAATATGAAAGAACTGGCAAAGCAGTTCACCGGAAAAGACTGCATCATTTATACTGTCACTTCAAATGACTCCGGTATACAGGGAGTGATAAAGGAAGTTGACGACGGCGGTATGATTATTGAGAAGAAATCGGGTGAAAAGGAGATAATCAATCTCGATTTTGTCACCCGTATCAGAGAGTATCCGCTAAAGAAAAACGGAAAGAAAAAGAGTATAGTACTAGACTGAACATCGAAAGTTATATATTGATTGTGCTCCCACAGACGCCTGTACCGGCATCCGGGGAGCACTTTTATTATACTGTTTCTCTGGCGTTATCCTTTGTTTCCTTTGCCGTTTTCTTTCCGGCGTTTCTGTCGGCTGTTGCCGCGATAGCCTTGATGACTTTTTGAGGTGAGAGCCACCAGTCACGGCACCAGACGCGCATAATGGTCCAGCCGCGCGCCTCGAGGAACTTCGGCTTGTACACATC
Organism: uncultured Clostridia bacterium; assembly: GCA_937914815.1. Lineage (GTDB taxonomy): Bacteria > Bacillota > Clostridia > Oscillospirales > CAG-272 > UBA1740. Next base: position 6,032 of record CALDMI010000318.1, on the reverse strand, counting down.
GCGCTCCAGTATCGACTCTGAGGACGCGGTGGCGTCCGTGTCGAGTTCTACGCCGACGAGATAGCGGTCCTGCTTCTCATCATATACCGCGAGCGATATGCGGTTGTTCCGGTTGCCGAGCGCGGTGTCAACCTTGTATCCGAGCTTTTCGAGCCGTTCCTTCATCTGCAACTCGATAGGCAGAGAGGATGTGAGCATGCTGTTTGCCTTCGTCTCCTTCGGGTCGAGCTCCGCGAGTATCGTCTTTACGACATCTGTGTTTCCGGCGGAAACGGCTCTGACATACATGAGATACTTCTGAAGGAGCTTCGGTCCGAGGTTCTTTGCCGTGTCGACCTTGAGCGCCTCTGGCTCAATGCTCGTGACAACTATTATCTTTGATTTAGCACGGGTGATAGCAACATTGAGCCGGTTCTCGCCGCCCTCCGCGGAGAGCGAGCCAAAGGTCGTGTAGACCTTCCCCTGCTCGTTCTCGGCATAGCCTATCGAGAATATGATTATATCGCGCTCATCACCCTGCACATTTTCGAGGTTCTTTACGAATATGCTACAATCCTCGCCGTTGTCTATTCGGTAAGACTCTTTTATGTACGCGGAGCGGAAATCCGGATTTTTCGCCGCCTCGCGGTCTATTGCGTCGGATATACAGCTGCACTGCTCGCTGTTGAAAGTGATAATGCCTATACTCTCGTTGTTCTTCCGTGTGCGGAAGATTTCGGCGAGGAGCTCGACGACCTTCTTCGCCTCCTGCACATTCTTCCTGTCTATCCATTTTCCTGCGACCTTGTAGCGCTCAATAGGGCGGGACAGGCGGTTCTTTGAGATATTAGGAGCTATGCGCAGCTCGGTCTGATAGAACGCGCTGTTCGAGAAGTCTATAAGCTCGCTGTTCTTTGAGCGGTAGTGGTAGGTAAGGTTTGCGCTTCCGTATCTCGCGACCGCAAGGTCAAGCAGTGACTCGACCTCCAGCGCCGCCTGTACCGAGTAATCCTCTTCGTTCTCCGGGTCGGCGCCGAGATACCGCTTCATGAATGTTGCCGACGGGCGGAGCTGTTTTGCATCTCCCGCGACGACTATGTTCTTTCCGCGGTAGATTGTCGGAATTGTGCTCTCGATAAATACCTGAGATGCCTCGTCGAATATGACTATATCGAACATATTCTTCTTCAGCGGGAGCAGGGAAGAGACGTTTTCGGGCGAGAGGAGCCAGCAGGGGAAGAGGCAGAGTATAAAGTCGGAGTAGACATCCATTGTCTTCCGTATCGGCCAGTATTTCTGCTTCTTTGAGATCTGATAGAGATAGTCCTTGCGGTTTGCCGCCTTTTCAAACAGCGCGTCATATTCGCGGCTGTTCTTCCCGGCGCAGAGCTTGTTCGCGACCGCGAGCTGCTGCTCCTGCAGGGCGGATATGCGTGATGTGATGTTCTGATAGTCGACGAGCTTTGCAAGGTCGCCCTTACATTCGTCCTCATAGCGCAGAACCTCGTGATATATGCGTATTTCAAGGAACTTGTCTATTATATCCGTGTAGTTTGCGTAGTTTTTGCTTATCGTGTAGGCGAAGTTGAGTATCAGGAGCTTGTTTGTGTCGAGACTCTCAAGGAGATTGTTGACATCGCGCAGGGATATGTAATTGTCGAGCGCCTCGTGAACAAGCCTTGTATAGCTCGTGTTTCCGCGCAGTATGTTATCTATGACGGCGAGATACCCGTCGTCCGAGAGCACGGAGTGCAGGCAGTCATATTCCTTTACAAATGCGCGTATTGCCGCCGCAGTGTTTACAAACTCTTCGCGTATCTGATTTTTCTGCTTTCCGACAAACAGCTTCTTTCCGTACTTGAATTTGCTTTGCAGGTTGACGACCCTGTCGAGCGACTCGGCGTCGTTTATTTCATAGTAGTATGCGAGCACCTGACGGTAATACGGATATTTCGCGGTGTTGAAGAGCCCCCTGCGCGACTTCTGCAGATCCTCGAGCTTTCCCTTGACTTCGCTGAGCGTGCGGATATCTATATCCGGCTTCATGTAGTCAATGACGGGGTTCTGTTCCTTGTCCTCTATGTAATTGTAATAGAGTTTTGCGAGATTTTTTGACTTTATCACAAACAGAGCGTCGGAGAGCTGCTTGTAGTCGAGCGCCATAATCTGCGGGTCATCTATCATTTTGAGATATACCGCATATTCGTTCGTGTTCTTTGCGAGCATGGAGGAGGACGCATACATTTCCGCGAGCGATATTCCGAACGGGCGCTTCTTGTTGAGGAGGTCGAATATCGTCTGAAGAGATGCAACCTCGGCATTTATCTTGCTCTGGAGCTCGTTGTATTCGCGCTCCATCGCCGGGACATCGGCGAGGCTCTCTATCTGGTCTTTCTGATGTGCGGAGAGACAGCGGTCATAGAACGATGCCTTTTCTGAAATATGCCTTTTCCTTTGTCTCCTCGGTTATGTACATCGCCTTTTCGTTGAGGACGCCAAGACGGTTGTAAACGACGTCCAGCGCGGCTTTCTTCTGCGAGACGACGAGGACGCGCTTGTTTTTGCATATCGCGTCGGTGATGACATTGACTATCGTCTGCGACTTGCCGGTTCCGGGAGGTCCGTATATGACCATGTTGCCGTTTTCGTCGACGCGGCGCACAACCTCCGACTGCGCATAGTCGAGCTGCTTTACAATATAGCTGTTCGGGAGTTCTCCGCGCGTGCTCTTTTTCGCCTTTGCGCGTCCGCGCCGCTTTACCGACGACGGGCGGAGGAGCTCGTTTATCGCATCGTTTGTGAGCTTCTTCTTTTCAAGGTCGGTGTAGTCGTTGTATATCGAATTTGAGAGAGGAAAGCGCCCGATTATAGCCGCATAGCGCACAGAGAGCTCGGACTTCTGCCCCGGCTCCTTGAAGCGCTGATAGTTGAATATATTGTTGGATTCCGAGCAGTCGATATGTATGTGAGCACTGTCAAGATACTTCACTATGTCGCCGATACTGCCGAAGCGGCTCATATCGTCAAACTCGAGCTCGAGCTGCTCTATATTCAGCTTCTTCGACTGGGCATAGGCAAAGACGAGAGCGTTGTTTATCCGTATCTTCTCGGCTTCGTTTATGCTTATCTCCACCGTGTTCTCGTCCGGCAGATCTATTTTTATCGGGAAGAGGAGCAGGGGAGCCTTGATGAGCGTCTTTGTGGGTCCCTGATTTATAGCGCCGAAAACAAAGGGATAACCGAGATAGAGCTCATATCGCCCGGTCTCCTTTTCTATCTCCTCGATCTCACGCTTCAGGTCCTTTATTTTCTTTATCTCTGCCTCTATCGCGCGGGAGCTTTCCTCGCGGCGGATTCTGTCGTTCTTTGCCTGTGCGCGCTGTGCCTCCTCACCCGTGAGGGCGGAGACATCGGTGCTCCGCTTTTCGAGGCGGGACTGTATGTCGAGATTTTCAAGGATCTCTTTCTTTTCGCGGTTGTTTATGAGCGTCAGCGGGTATCTGTTTTTTGTCCACAGAAAATCGCCGAATTCTTCTATCTTTTTGTTCCGACCCTCGAGCAGGCGCCCAATGTCGTATGCGTTTCTTCTGGCGGCGCTTTTGAGATAGAGACAGCGGTTGTTACCGCCTATCTCAATGAGGCGCTCTTTGTATCGTGTGTAAATGCTTTTTGCCACCGTATTGCCTCCGTTTTTTGGGGGCGACCCCCGATTTATGTAAAGGCTTAAAGCCCAAAATTCGTATGATTCGACCGTATCTGCGCCCGATGGTACGGGTGTGCGAATAAAAGCCTACATATTATTCTATCATACCAAAACCGAAAAATCAATAAAAAACAGCAAAAAAAATCGTTTTTTTGCTACACGCCCCCACGCCATTTGTGAAAAAGCAAATTCGCGCGCCGCCGCGCGATCACATACGCACGGAAATTAGGTGCCATTGTACAAAGAGCACAAAAGGGAAGACGAAAATTTGCCATAATTGCCGTGTTGATTTTTTCTGTGTGTGATGATATAATTGATATGAATAAGAATACATTCCAGTCAAACCAAAAGGGAGATTTGATATGAAAAAATCCGTGAAGTTATTTCTGCTGCTCGCCGCCGTTGCGGTGATTCTCTCGGCATTCTCGCTGGGGGCGTATGCGCAGGGGGATGAGATTGACCCGTCTCTTGCGCTCGAGTACTACGAAAATCTTCAATATGTCGCGCTTGATTTTGAGGATGCAGACAATCCGTATCAGAGCGCGGATATCTATGAGCCGGCGAACGATTCGTTTACCGTTGTCGATATGGACGGAAACCGTGTATTCAGAATAGCTCCGACGAATAATGCAAAGGCTGTCGCCGCAGAGTTCAAGATGGCTGTCGGTTCCTATACAAGGGGAATAGGCGTTTCATTTGATTTCAATACCGACGATACGCAGACAAACAAGACGAACGGCGGCGGTACTGTACATATCGTACTTGTTACAAACGATCTTGACGAGGAAGGTATTCAGAAGAAATACGAGCTTGTCACCGTCGGAACAAACAGTAATATCCCCGGCTTCCGCCGTATGGTGGACGGCGAGCTCGTGGCTGTCGAGGGCGTTACCCTGACTGCCGGAGCATGGTATTCGCTCTCTTTCCATATGGATTATGAGACCGGAACGTATACCGCGACGCTCTTTGACGCAGAGGGCGCAGAGGTAGCCTCCGTTACCGAGGACGCCCCCGAGTTCACAAAGGCTGATGTCATAAGAGTCGGAACCGGAAGAAGACAGGAGTACGGTTCCGTTGCAAAGACAGTTACTCTCCTTGACAATGTTGCAGTTTACGACGGCTCCTTCGCGAGAAGCGTTATGGGAGACGCGAAGCAGAGAGAGGTAGAGGCGCTTGTTATAGAGATGATGACTGCATACGACGCTTCGACGAACGATGCGTTCCGTCAGAAGGTTACGGATGTCATGTCCGCCCTCGTCAACAAGTATAACTTCACGACAGAGAATGAGGATTGCATGACTGCGATGACCTCCTTCTACTTTGTAAACTCTCTTCCCGGTCTTGAGTCGCTCATTACAAAGGCAACCTATACATCTTATTACAGTGCAAAGAAGAGCAACATAGAGGACTGCAAGACCTACCGAGATGATCTCACATCAAAGTATCCGGAGCTCTGCAAGGCGAGCGCCGAGTTCAAGAGACTCTGCGATATTATCGACGGTCTTGAAAGGGAGATAGCAGACTCCAATGCCGCCGCGGCGGCGTACATCGCGGCTGTAAAGCCGCTTGAGTCCCTTGTAAAGGGCAGTGATTATGCGGCCATCAAGGCGGCTGTCGACAAGGCGAACGCCCTCAAAGAAAAAGGGAACATCTCCGGTATCGACGGCGTTATAGAAGCTAACATTCTCCTCTCTGAGGCAGAGACAAAGATAAACTGCCGCGAGGGCAACAGCCGTAAGTTCATAACTGCGGTTGACGCGATAGAGGCGGCAAAGACACTCTCTGAGCGTCGCGCGGCGATAGTTACCGCAAGTCAGGCGCTCTCTGACGCGGATCTCACATATTCCGGCGTAGTTTCCGCAAAGGATAAGCTCACCGCGGCGACCGCTGATTACAACTCGGCTGTCCGTGCGGCAAATGCAGAGTTCCGCACCGCGTGCGGCACTGCGGCGACGGTTTCGGCTGCCGGCGCACCGACCGGCTCTGTTGGCACGGCGCTTGCCACCGTTGCCGACTTCATGAAGAAGGACTGACGGAATACCGGGAAGAAGCATACAATGAATACGGGGCGGCGCGGCTACCGCACCTGCCACGCGGGAGAGGCATACTCTACATGCCTCTCCCTTTTTCCGGAAATACGCCAATATCACAGGAGCAAAAAATGACAGAAGAAGCAAAGAACAGAATACTTGAAGAGCTCGGAGACGGCGGCACATCTCTCCCGCCCGTGCCCTCGAGAAAGAATGTCATAGAGCTTATAAAAACACTTCAGACTCTGATGTTTCCGCGCTATTTCCATCCGGCGCGGACGATGACACCGGGAGAAATATTCGATACGGCACACCGCCTG
>CALDMI010000317.1 GCA_937914815.1 uncultured Clostridia bacterium | reverse complement strand
AACAGACCTGCTTCTTAAACTCATAGATATGACTGTATGTGCCGGGAAGCGCGAGTATGCGCTTCTGTTTCCTTACGGAGAGGACGGCAGGCTCAATGCGCTTTACAGGGAATACAGCGTCAGGAGCCGCGAATACAGGGATGACGGCACTCTCATATATGCGACGCTTGACGAGCGCGGAGCCGGGATTTATAAGAAATATGTACTTCCGGAGAGCGGGGAAGACAAATGAAAGAATACACCACAGTACTCCACCCGGCAAGAAGCAGATTTGAGGACAGAAAGTCGGTTTTTTACGGACTCTGTACTCCCGTGACATCAGAGGATGAGGCGCTCTCATTTATTGCCGCCGCGAAAAAAGAGTTTCCGGACGCTACGCATCATGTTTACGCTTATGTTCTCCGGGAAAACTCGACTATGCGCTATACCGATGACCGCGAGCCGCAGGGGACTGCCGGTATGCCGGTCCTTGACACGATAAGAAAAAGCGGATGCACGGATGTGTGTATTGTCGTCGTCCGTTACTTCGGCGGGACGCTCCTCGGCACCGGCGGACTCGTGCATGCGTATGGTGAGGCGGCGTCATCGGCGCTTCATGCCGCCGAGGTGGTAACATACCGCACATTCACAGCTCTGAGTGTCAGAGTATCTTATCAGGATTATGCAAAAATCGGAGCATTGCTTTCGTCATCCGGTATCCGGATAGGGAATACCGATTTCTCGGACAGCGTGCTTATAGACGGTGAAATAGACGCCGTTAATACAGATTCGTTTCTCTCTTCTCTGCGTGATTTGACCGGAGGTCGCGCGGTAACAGAAATTACGGGAGAAAAGTACTCTTTTTGATTTTTTTCTTGCGCGGAGAAGTATTTTATTCTCCGCGCCGTTATATTATAGTGAAAATGACGCAGAACGGAGCGAAAGGCGGTGATGTGATGATAAAGCGCGAGCTTATAGAGGAGATTCTCATGCGCACTGATATAGAGCCTCTTATCGGCGGATATGTTTCGCTGAAGCGCGCCGGTTCGACACTCAAGGGGCTATGCCCGTTCCACAGCGAGAAATCGCCGTCATTTACGGTCTACCCGCGTGACAACAGTTTTTATTGCTTCGGGTGCGGCGTCGGGGGAGACGCTATAACATTTATAAAACAGATAGAGCACCTCGATTACATAGACGCTGTTGAGTTTCTGGCAAAGCGTGTGGGAATAACTATACCGGACGATGACAGAGACGGGCAAACGGGCGTGAAAACCGCTCCCGCGTCCTCGAGATGAACAAGATTGCGGCGAAGTGGTTTTTCGGTCATCTTTTTTCTGATGACCCGGGCGCGCGTGCTGCGCTCTCATATTTTCAGGACAAGCGCAGACTCTCGCTTGCAACAATAAAGCATTTCGGGCTCGGGTATGCGCCGGATTCCTACAGTGCACTTACTTCTTATATGAAGAGCCGTGGATACACTGATGACGAGCTTGTCGAGAGCTTCCTCTCTGGCAGGAGCTCAAACGGAAAGCTTTATGATACATTCCGCAACCGCGTAATGTTCCCGATAATTGATGTGTCCGGTAATGTGATTGCTTTCGGGGGACGGGTCATGGATGACTCAAAGCCGAAATACCGCAATTCCTCCGATACCCCGGCTTTCAAAAAATCACGCAATATTTTTGCGCTGAATTTCGCGCGGCTCACCTGCTCGGAGAGTATGATACTCTGCGAGGGGTACATGGATGTCATAGCTTTACATGCCGCCGGATTTACAAACGCCGTCGCTACTCTCGGTACGGCTATCACTTCCGAGCAGGCGCGGATAATGGCAAAGTATACAAAGAAGGTTATTATCTGCTATGACTCGGATGAACCAGGGCAGAAAGCGGCGAAAAGGGCAATGGGAATGCTCGAGGAGGTCGGTCTCGAGGTATCGGTGCTGAAAATCCCCGATGCAAAGGATCCGGACGAATACATAAAAACATACGGCGCAGATAAATTCCGCAAGGTAATTGAGAATTCAAAAAGCAAATTCGAGTATAATATGGACAGCGTGCTGTCAAAGTACGATCTGTCGCTCCCGCAGGATAAGATAAACGCCGTTGCAGAGCTTGTAAAGATAATTTCAACGGTATATTCCGCGGCAGAACGGGATGTTTATGTTCATGCTGTAGCCGAAAAAACCGGCGTCGACGCACAGAGCATAAGGCGGGACGTCGAATCGGCACAGCGGCGCGCGACATACAGGGCACGGCGTGAGGAGTCGCAGAATGCCATACGCATGGCGCAAGGGTACTCGGACAGAGTAAACAACGATTACATTAAGGCGCCGGATATAGCAAACAAGGAGGAGCATGTGCTCGGGCTTCTGATGCTTTACCCGGAGTATGTGAAAAAAACATTTACGGAGGGGCTCCTCTCTGTCGATGATTTCTTCACGGGCTTCAATAAAAGAGTATTTGAATATATCAAGGACAAGTATTCTGAGGGAGATACAAGGTATTCCGACATGGACGCGTATTTTACCCCGGAGGAGGTCGGCAGAATAACCGGAATGAAGGTTGCGAGAATGACGCTCGGCGATAATTCCGAGACAGTATTTCTCCAGTGCGCCGACGCATTGCGCTCTGCGGTTTCAAAAAAGGCGGATCAGCCGGATACCCTCGGCTCTCTTGAAGAGATGCTGAACAAAAAAAGAAAAGAACTTAACTGAAAGGAAAAGACAAATGAACGGTGACAAGATCGATGTGAACGAGATTCTCGACAATAAGTCGGAGGGCGGGGTAGTCAGCTCGGACATAATGAAAGCGCTCGAGGATATTGACTATGACATAGCTCAGACCGACGCAGAGCCGACGAGCCCGGAATCAATTGACAATGAGTCGCTGAAGGAAATCGAGCAGGATCTCGAGAATTACGATTCTCCCGAAAAGATTGAGAAAATGCTCAGCCAGGAAGGACTTACTATCGACGACCCTGTCAGGATGTATCTGAAGGATATAGGAAAAATTCCTCTCCTGACTCCGGAGCGCGAGACATACCTCGCAGAGCAGATAGCCCTCGGTAACAAGGCGGCAAAGGACGAACTTATAGAGGCAAACCTGCGCCTTGTGGTCAGTATAGCAAAGCGGCATGTAGGAAAGGGGATGTACTTCCTTGACCTTATACAGGAGGGAAATCTCGGACTTATTAAAGCGGTCGAAAAGTTCGATTACAGCAAGGGCTATAAATTCTCGACATATGCCACATGGTGGATAAGACAGGCTATCACACGCGCAATAGCAGACCAGGCAAGAACTATTCGTATACCTGTTCACATGGTTGAAACGATACACCGCGTGTCCCGCACCGCGCGTCAGCTTCTTCAGGAGCTCGGGCGTGAGCCTACCACGGATGAAATAGCCGAGAGACTCGGAATGACGCCGGAAAAGGTGCGCGAAATAATGAAGATCGCGCAGGACCCCGTCTCACTCGAAACTCCGATAGGCGAGGAGGAGGACAGCCACCTCGGTGATTTTGTAGAGGATAGCGATTCTCCCGCTCCGTCGGACAGCGCATCATATTCGCTTTTGCGTGAGCAGCTCTGCAATATCCTTCACACGCTCACCCCGCGTGAGGAGCAGGTTATAAAGCTTCGCTTCGGTCTCGACGACGGCAGACCCCGCACACTCGAGGAGGTCGGAAAGCAGTTCAAGATAACGCGCGAGAGAATAAGGCAGATAGAGGCAAAGGCACTTCGTAAGCTCCGTCACCCATCGCGCTCAAAGACGCTCAAGGACTACCTTGCAAACTGACATCTTTCACAAAAATGCATAACGGAAGTTGTGCACCACGCACAAACCGATGTCATGAGAGTCCAAAGGGGACGAAAGCTCTTGACTTTTCCGTCTTTATATAGTAAAATAAAACAAGAAAAATAAACCCGATAAACCGGAGGTCACCGTTTTTTGCAATGAAAAAAATATTATGCCTTGCCGTGTGTGTCGCTCTCATGATGCTGACTCTCGTCGGCTGTGCGAACGACGATATAGGCGGATTTCTCAACAAATATAACTACAAGCCATCCAAAGTTGAGGATGTTACTCTTGAGATGTACATAGTTACCGATACCGCGACGGTCAGCAACGCGATGATCACCGTTAACCGCATGCTTTCGCAGTATACTGCGGCTCAGTTCCACACAACGCTGAATATCCATTATTATACCGAGGATCAGTACGAAACAGCACTGAAAAACGCTCTTGATTCTGAAGCGGGAGCTGATATATTCCTCATCAACAGTGTTTCCCTCTATAACGAGCTCGCCGCTGCCGGAAAGCTCGCAAATCTTCTGAATTATCTCGAGGGAAAAACATACGGTACTCTCAATACGCAGATCGCCACATCTCTTCTTGAGGCTGCGCGCGCAGACGGAAAGCTTCTCGGCATACCGAACAATCATGTTGTTGGTCACTATGAGTTTCTTCTGATAGACAAAAATGCTTCCCAGGCACTCAATTATGCGCCCGGCGATGTCAGGAACTTCAAAACAGAGGAAGATATAGCGGATCTCCGCCGTGATATGGAAGATAACGGATATACCGTCGCCGATTGCATAAAGTATGTTGACGGAGCATATTCTGATATAGCGAGATACGAGGCTGAAGGGTATTACTGCAATGTGGTTACCAACCCCGTAGCCACGGTTGAAGAGGCATTTTCTTCCGCATTTGCAATCTCCGCAAACTGTGCAAAGCCGGATCGTGCAATGGAAATAATTTATGCCATAAATACCGACCAGACCGTGCGTAACATGCTTCAGTACGGCGTCAAGGGAACAAATTACGAGCTTGACGAGAGCGGTTCGGTAGTAAGAGTTGACTCGGGCGAAAATGTTTATCACATGAATATTTTCTATACCGGCGATATCTTCAGAGCGCTTTACTGTGAGGATATAGGCTGGACGGCAACCGAGGCGGAGAACGGAAGGGCGCAGAACCGCGATTCCGTTGCTTATGTCGCACCGGCTGATACCGGAGAGGCTACCGGCGAAGAGCAGTAATAATCTGCTTTTTTGAAAACAGAAAAGGCAAAGTGTAGTGGGGGAGGTGCTGTGAGGTGCTCTCCCACTTTGCTTTTGTTATGGTACACCTGTAAAGCAAAACAAAATACGGCATCACGAGATAACGGAGGTGACATGTGACTCACACACTTGTTGATTTTCATGCGCATATTCTCCCGGGAGTCGACCACGGGAGCGATTCTATGGCTACCTCGCATGCCCAGCTTGCTATGGCGAGGGCTGCCGG
>CALDMI010000316.1 GCA_937914815.1 uncultured Clostridia bacterium | reverse complement strand
TTCAGTGCTTCTTTTCAGAAATTTCTGTTGTTCAATTTTCAAGGAACAAGCGCCGCAAAAAGTAAAAGGTACTTCCGCGACAGCTTACTTATTCTATCACAAAGAAAACCGGATGTCAATAGCATTTTCAAAATAATTTGCGGATTTTATAAAAAATATTCATGCGGGCGTAGAAAAGGCGTAATCACATCTCCCGGAGCGCCTAATAATATATAAATGGAAGCCAAAATACAAAAATATATTGACAAGTAAGATTGCCCTGTGCTATACTCTATGGCGCATAAAAAAGGATGAAAAATGATAGATTTAATCAAGGCGGAGAATGTATTATGATACTTTCTGAAGAAATTTATTTTGAAATCAACCTGCACGGCAAAAAGTCAGACATCAAAAACATGGTCAAGTTCTTAAAATCCGGCGAGCTCGAGGACTTTTTCGACATAGGGAGCGAATATATCGTTTATGACGATGATTTTGCCGGAGCCGACGACACGCAGGAGACCGGATTTACATTCACGAATGATGACATGGGCATTGAGGTCGAAGAGTTTGACACCGACGCATTTCTTGAGATATTCTGCAAGGCGGCGACCCCGCTCGATGTGGACGGACACATATATGATATAGATGATGAGGAATACAGCTTCGTGAGCCGCCCGGGCAGCAGCGACTATGAGGACGCGCAGGGCGAAAAGCGCTTCAATGACGAGCTCGACGAGGAGATGTACGCCGAGGAGCGCGAGGCGGAGGACGACTGATCCCTCTCATCTCTTCCTATATAATATAGTAGCGCCATGCGGCGCAAAAGGCGGTTGCCACCCTCCGGTGGCAGCCGTCTTTCTTTTATAAACCCGAGCCGGGAGCCGCCCCGGCTCGGGCGGGTCTATGCTTTTAGTATTGCTTTATGTCAAATCTTGCTTCGTTCTTCACTTTCCGGAGTCGGCTTTTCAGCATTTCGGCAAATCCGAAGAAATTCACCATGTAGTAGTTGACCTTGATTTTTTGTCTCCCTACGAATACAACATACTCCTCTACCATATGCGAACCTTTCCTGCGTTGGCACTTCACCCTGTATATGTCCTCATACCTGTATTTTCTGGTTATGCCCCACATGTTCCTGTATATCAGGCAATCCTCAGCAAGTACTGTCTTGGTATTAAGGCACATGAGTGTATACAGCACCGCAATCAAAACAATTATACCATCCGCGCAAAAAAGCACTATTACGCCCCAAAGCGGTGTATTGTCGGGCTCTTGAAAACACATTAAAATACCAAGCGTCAGAGCAATCGCGCCCCCAACTACTCCAATCCACCCCATTGCATCCACATATTTGTAGACAGTACCGCCACGGGAAGATTTGTCAGATGCCCGGAGCATAATACCGAAAAGAGAAAGCGGGACAACAAAACTTATCAGAGGCATAGCAATAACAGAAGCCGGCAACCCTTTATTTGACAAAATAAGCATGTTAAATGCCGTCATACGGGTTAATAAAACCATGGTATTTTCCAATCTCCTGTGTTATATATTTCATTTGCTGTTGTTGTAGATATATGAGACATTAGATACCGTGCCCCGGATATCACAAGCTGATGTGCGTGGACATTCATTGCCGTGGTTTGTCGCATAATCACACGCTTGACGACGCGGTTA
>CALDMI010000315.1 GCA_937914815.1 uncultured Clostridia bacterium | reverse complement strand
CGCCTATCGCCTCTATCATCGGGGTATCGAGCCATACAGCCTCTCCGGCGCCTGTTGCGACTCCCTCTCCTCTGTCCGAGCACTCACGGATTATGGACGCGGCGGCGACATCGCGGGTCTCGAGCGGGTGCATAAACACCTTTCCGTCCCGGTTTATGAGCTTCGCGCCGAGGGAACGCACCTTCTCGGTGACAAGCGCGCCGAAAATCTGCTGAGGATATGCGGCACCTGTCGGGTGATACTGGAGCGTATCGGCATAAAGGAGCTTTGCGCCGACGCGGTAGCCGAGGACGAGACCGTCCGCTGTCGCACCATAGTGGTTCGATGTCGGGAAGCCCTGATAATGCATGCGCCCGGCGCCGCCGGTAGCGATTATCACAGTCTTTGCCCTCGCGACCATGAGCTCATGCGTCTCCATATTCATGAGAACGGCGCCTGCCGCCCTGCCCTTGCTGTCAAGAATCAGCTCAATAGCGGAGGTAAAGTCAACAACCGGTATTCCGCGGTTGAGAACCTCGTCACGGAGAGTTCTCATTATCTCGGCTCCGGAATAGTCCTTTGCGGCGTGCATACGCTTTCTCGAGGTTCCGCCGCCGTGAGTGGTTATCATTGTGCCGTCCGGCGCCTTATCAAACTCGACGCCGAGGTCGTTCAGCCACCGGATAGCCTCCGGCGCGTCGCAGACGAGCTTACGGAGGAGCTCACGCTTTGCGGCATAGTGACCGCCGCCGTATGCGTCAAGGAAGTGAATTGCCGGAGAATCATTCGGCTTATCCGCCGCCTGTATACCGCCCTCTGCCATCATGGTATTCGCGTCTCCCATACGGAGCTTCGTTACAACCATGACCTTTGCGCCCGCCTTATCGGCTTCGATAGCCGCGGAGGCACCGGCACCGCCGCCGCCTATTATCAGGACATCGGCATCGTATTTCACATTGTCGAGGTCCACATCCTTCGCTGAAATTCTGGAATGTGCCTCGAGCATTTCACAAAGCTCGTGCGGGACCTGCTCTCCCTTATTGGGTCCTATGCGCAGGGTCGCAAACTCGCTCTTCTTATAATCCGGGTGATACGCGGCAAGGAGAGCATCCTTTTCCTCCGCGCTCATTCTCCGGGGTTCGCACTTTATATTCTCCTCACGCGCCGCCTCAACGGCTCTGAGGGAGGCTTCAAATTCCTTCGGATACATCTGCTCTCCTCCTTACTTCTCTATCTCGCGGTGGTTATAGAGTTCTTTCAGTTCCTCTACCGGCTTATCCATAAGCGCCTCGATAAGGTCGTTAAAGGTTCCGTTCTCTATTTCCTGCACTCTGTCCTCGAGGTGCTTTGACTTCGGGGCGAGGTACTTTCCGTTAAGCCGACGCGCGAGCATCGCGACCTGCGGGTGCGATATTCCGGCGGGGCAACGGGAGGAGCAGACGCCGCACATGACGCAGTCAAACGACTCCTCAGCGCACTTATCAAATTCGCCGCGCTGTGCATATGCGATATACTGCATTACATTCAGTCCCTGTGTACAGCTCTTCGTACAGGCGTTACAGCCGACGCAGGCGTATATCTCCGGATAGAGCTGCATCATTATCTGCTCTGTCGGCTTTATCTTTTCTATATCGTATACCTGCTTTACAAGCGGGAAGAACGGAAGCGTAGCAACATACATTCCCTCCTCTACCTTCGTCTGGCAGGCGAGGCAGGTACGGAGCTCACGCTCGCCCTTTATGCGGTAGATAGTGGCGCAGGCGCCGCAGAATCCGTTACGGCAGCCGCAACCGCGCACAAGCTGATAACCCGCGTATTCCATAGCCCGCATAATTGTGAGGTCTGCGGGAACCGAATACTGCTTTCCGAACAGGTATATATTAACCATGTTTTCCATATTTCAGCTCCTTATCAATACTCATTGGGAAGCTCGTCGAGCTCATCACACCGGAAGACCGGTCCGTCCTTGCAGACATACTTTGACCCGACATTGCACCGCCCGCACTTGCCTATGCCGCACTTCATGCGGAGTTCAAGCGTCGTGTAGACCTGCGTTTTATCAAATCCGAGTTCGGTAAGTCCCGAGAGGGTGAACTTTATCATTATGGGAGGTCCGCAGAGCACCGCGACCTTATCGGTCGTAAAGCCCAGTTCCTTTACATAATTCGGCACGAAGCCGACATGACCTGACCACTCCGGCTGTTCGCGGTCTATCGTAAGATGAACGCTCACCTTCGGATCGTTTTCCCACTCTTCTATTATCTCGCGGTAGTCGACGAGGTCCTGCATACTGCGGGAGCCGTAGACCACATCAATCTTTCCGTACCTGTCGCTGTAATGGCGGCAGTAGTTTATGACGGAGCGCAGAGGCGCGAGACCTATTCCTCCGGCGATGAACAGAAGGTCGTGCCCGAGAAAATCCGTATCGACCGGGAACGGTCTGCCGTACGGTCCTCTGATTGTTATCTGCTGTCCCACCTCCATGGAGTGGAGCCACTCGGTAACACAGCCGCACTTCTTTATCGAAAACTCCATATACTCCTCATTCGTCGGAGAGGAGGTTATCGAAAACATAGCCTCGCCGACGCCGGGGACGGAGAGCATCGCACACTGTCCGGGCTTATGCTCAAAGGCTTTCTTCCCGTCGGGGGTAACCACACGGAAGGTCTTTACATCCGGGGTATCTATCCTTATATCGGTCACGACGCCGATCTTCGGAATAAGCGGATCATTCATAATCATTTGTCCTGACCTCCCAGAGCTTTCATTACCTTCACTATATTCATCTGTATCGGGCACTTTGCGACGCATCTGCCGCATCCGACGCAGGAGAACATACCGTCGTTATTTGTCGGGAAATACACAAGCTTATGCATAAAGCGCTGACGGAAGCGTTCCTTCTGCGTGAGTCTCGGCTGTCCGGCGGACATCTTCGTAAAGTCGGAGTACATGCAGGAGTCCCAGCAGCGGAATCTCTGCACGCCGGAGCCGGTGTTGAAGTCGCGTATATCATAGCACTGACAGGTCGGGCAGACGAATGTGCAGGTTCCGCAGCCGAGGCAGGACTCCGAGAGGGTATCCCACAAGGGCGAGGAGAAAAACTCGTCGGTCTTCCCCGCGCCGAATGCCGAGGCATCGAGCTCCCGGAGCGGCATGCGGCTCATACGCTCGCCTATCAGCTTTTTCTGATCATCGGCGGCGGTATCGTCGCACTCCTCCGTAAGACTCGCGGTCTTTTTGAGGATTTCCTCGCCGCGCTCTGTATTTGCTTTCATAAAGATGTCGGTTTCGGTTCTGTAACAGGAGACATCCGCCCCCGGCTCTGCCGGGTTTATGCCGAATGTGCCGCAGAAGCAGGTTTCTGCCGGGCGGATGCAAGCCATCGAAAATACGGTGGCATGCGCGCGGCGGTTCGCATAGAAGCTGTCAGCCGGCTCCGAAAGGAAGACACGGTCGAGCACCTCCATCGCGCGGACATCACAGGCGCGGACGCCGAAGATTACAAAATCCTCAGCCTCACGTCTTATATCGACTATTTCGACCTTCTTTCCCTCCGTGCGGAAATCCATGAGATTTTCGGTCTGCGGGAAGAAGAAGTCCTTC
>CALDMI010000314.1 GCA_937914815.1 uncultured Clostridia bacterium | reverse complement strand
CCGCCATTCCCATGCCCTCCTACCTTTCGCAAAAAAACGGACTGCCCCCGCCGATTAAGACGGAGTCACAGCCCGTATTTTTATGCACTCTTTATGGGTAAAGTTCAGCTTAACATCTTTTCATCTCACGAACGAGCGCTATTCAAATCACTTGCTCTGAAATTACATGTTAGGAGCGACGCGCCCAGTAGTAACTGTATGAGTATGTAGATGAAATATATTTCGCGGCAGTGCCATCGTCTGCAAGGGCAGTACTATCAATTTCTTTGGCGTTACTCATGCTCGAATACATAGACACTCTCCAACCGTCCGTGTTTTCAAAATGGAGCTTTTTGAGGTTCCAGCATTGATTGAAAGCCGCGCGACCGATAGTCTTTACACTTTCACCTATTGTAACATCAGCGAGGGCAGTGCAATAGTAAAATGCAAAATCGCCGAGTTCTGTCACTTTACCGGGAATGATAACGGTTTTAAGTTTTTCACACCTCTCAAAGGCATTTAGTCCTATGTAGGTGACATTTTCTCCGATATTTGCATATTCGAGATTTTTGCAATAGAAGAATGCATAATCGGATATTCCGCTGACGGAGTCGCTTATAGTAATTCCTTCAATCCACACGCAATTGTAGAATAGGTAGTCATACAGAACATAATTTTCAGTACCGCTCGGAGAACTTGAAGGCATGATTAATTTTGTCTCCAATCCGGAATAACCGATAAGATAAACATCTTCGTTGCTTTCATAAAAAATAAATCCGTCGTTATCAATCTTAATGCAACTGCTTGATATATCGTCAATCACATTTTTTGCATTGGACCCTATCTTTCCATTGGTGTCGGATCCGGCGATTACATTTAGTGAAGAGAGGTTTATAACTTCAATAAGTTTATAACATTTGTCAAAAGCGTAATCTTCTATTGTTTTTACATTACGCCCGAGCGTCACACTTACAAGACAGGAACATCCGCTAAATGCAGCGATACCAATGCTTGTAACAGTATCAGGAATTATTACATTAGTGAGTCGTGTACAACCGTAAAATGCACGCTGACTGATTTCAGCAATGCTTTCCGGTATGCTTATGTCTTTAAGCATGGTTTTTCCGGAAAAAGCACCATTTGAAAGTCCCTTTGTTCCTTCGCGGATTTTTGCGGATATGATATTCGGGTCACACCCGACAGCCCATTCGTCAACATAGTAAATGTTATTTTCTTCTACTATCAGTTCCGGGCAATTATCAAAGGCGGATATTCCAATGCTTGTCACTGTTTCAGGTATAGTGACATGAGTAAGAGTTGAACAGCTATCAAATGCGTACTCTCCTATGGTGGTGACACCGTTTGAAATGGTAACGCTTTTTAGAGATGTGCAATAATTAAATGCATACTTTCCGATACTTGTTACATCAGAGGGAATAGTCGCGTCGGTTAAAAGAGTTCCGTTCAGATAAAGGTTATGTGCTATGAACAGCGGGTTTGCAACAGGACCACCAAAACTTATTTCACACCACTTTGCAATGTCGGATATATAAACGGAACTCAAATTACTACATCCGGAAAATGCGCGATCTGCAATCACGGAGACACTCTCCGGTATCGTGATACTTACTATGTTAGCACAATTTCCAAACGCTTCATATCCGATCCGAGAACTTCCGCTTATTATAACATTAGTCAGGCTCTTCGGGACGGACTTGCCATTACGACTCGGTGATGACGCTCCGAATATATATCCGAAATGAGTATTACTTTCTGTTTCGTCTTTTTTGGAGCCGATAAATGGCAGTGTAATGCTTGTAAGATGATTACAATTTTCAAATGCCGCACTTCCGATACTTGTCACACTACTTGGTATTACAACGCTCGTAAAAGGTTGACCCCTGAAAGCACTGGCTGCTATCGCAGTGACTTTTAATCCATCGGGTGATACCTCGGGAATAATAAGGCAGGTATCAGTACAGGTTCCTATTCCGGTGACAGAACAAGTATTATTTCCGTTGTTTTTGTAAACAAGTCCCTCGGAATATGTAATTGTTTTCTTCCACCTCGCCGTGAGCGTCACATTCTCGGTTACGGTGTCTGTCCCGAAGTCCCACGCGGTATCTCCGTTGAACCACCCGAGAAATTCAAAGCCCTCTTTGGTCGGCGCGACAGGTTGTATCGCCTTTCTGCCCTTTGCTACCGTCTGCGCCGGGATGTCTCCTGCGCCGTCGGTGTCAAATATTACGTTCAGCCGGTTTTCGGGAAGAATATATGTTGCGAGCCTGTCCGTCCTGTACCCGAAGTATTTCTGGGCATTTGCACCGTAATCAATCATGCTGTAAAGCATAGCCGAGAGATCTGCATTCTCCGTCCCTGCGACTCCGTGAACGAAACCGAGCTTTCGCTCTGCATACTCGCAAATGCTGTAATCCACATCATCGCCGTAATATGTTGCGCCGTCGACCGTTACATACGGGCGCGCGGTCACTATGTCAGCCATTGCCTTTGCCGTGAGGTCGGTATACTTTGCAACATAGCAGAGAACACCTTCGATGTTTACCGTCTTGAAAGCCTTTATATTGGCAACCGCACTCTCCTGTGTATGCTCGGTTGCGTCCTCCCGCCATATGAGGAGCCCGACGTCCGAGAGGGAAATGTTTTCCGCTCCGGAAATTCTGACCGCGTATTCAATGTATACCTGATTGTCAAATACGAGGTTGTAGGCGTGTGTTTTTACAGTGGGCTCTGTGGTCTGCGCCCCTGCTACAGCGGTGAAAATACCGATAGTGAGCAGTAGTGCGACGATTGCTATAATGATAGCCAAAAATCTTTTTTTCATAATAAGTCTCCTTTCATTGATAAATTAATAGCGCATTAAACATTTGTTGCGTCGTCATGAATGTCCCATTCGCCCTCATTTGAGGTTGATATTATGTCCTCCTTTTCCATGTAAATGGTGACGATTACCGGAATTTCATACCTGAGTTTCATAAAAAGCCTCCTTTCGTATAATCTCCGCTAGGTTCCTGCAATCGGTATCAAACGGTTTTTCTACACTATTATACTCAATTTTTGAGTAAATGTCAATACTCTGTTTTTGAGTATGGTAAAATATTATAAAAAGCGTTGCGGGGGGGCGTTATGAATTACAGGGCGCGTATGCGGGCGTTGCGAGAGGACAGGGACCTGAAACAAAAGGATGTCGCAAGGGTGATAAACAAATCACAGCAGGGTTACAGCCATATTGAAGAGGGAAGAGCCGAGCTGAAAATAGACGACCTTATCCGTCTCTGCGACTTCTACGGCGTCTCATCCGATTTTATGATAGGGCGCAGCGAAACAGAGGAAAAAGAGAAAACTAAGAAAAATAAGAAGAATAAGAAGAATATCGAAAAAGGCTGAGCCACTGCAAGAGCAGCGACTCAGCCCGATTTTTATACA
>CALDMI010000313.1 GCA_937914815.1 uncultured Clostridia bacterium | reverse complement strand
GCAGGCATCGTTCGGCTTCTTCTCCGAGAGCCCGAGAATATACTCTGTGCCGCACCCGTCGCACCGTATCACCTCGTCGCGGTAGCGGGAGAGTAACCCGAGCCACTCGAGCTCGGTTGTCCGCTCGTTCTCCCTGTCTGTGAGCCCATCGACAAAGGTTCTGTGAAATGCCTCCTTGATATACAGCGGAACCCGCCGCCAATATTTTATAAGCGCCGTGTGATACCCCCGTATCGGGCGGTTTGACTTGTCGGTCTTATGATAGACGAACACGGGGTTCCTGCCGAACATTTCGTATTCGCAGTTTTCGTCCACGATATCATAGTTTTTCAGCCTCTCGCCCTCAAAAGGATTGCCGAGACAAAGCGCGAGAAACAGAATGACGGCAAGCGAGAAGCGGTCGGAATGTACATCCGGGAGCTGTATGCCGCCCGTGTCTGTCCGGTCGCCCCTCACTATCTCCGGCGCCATATAGCGCATTTTACCGAGGATGCCGAGGTTCTTCTTGTCCGCGGTCACATTGTCGTTATCGCAGATAAGGAGCGCACCGGTGTCCGGGTCGAGAAAGAAACTGCCGTCGTTCAGGTCCTGATAGGAGTATCCCATTTCATGAAGCCTCTTGAAAGCCGAGCAGAGCTCAATACACCAGCGAAGTTTTGTCCCGAGATCCCGGAACAGGCTCTTCCCGGTCAGGTAGGATACAAACGACACATAGTTCTTCGGGCGGAGGTCCATGAGATAGCCGATCTTACCGTCATCAAAATCGAACAGCCGCCTCGGCCAGAGGAAGCACGGCGACGGGCTCCCCCTGTCTATATTGTTTTTCAGGTTGTAACGGAAGTCCGGGTGCACTTCATTAAGATATGACTTCAGCGCGTAGCTTTTTGTCCCGTCGGTCACAAGGTATACGGCGCCCTGCCCTCCCTCGCCGAGGAAGTCGGTGACAGTCAGCCTCATATCGTCCGTCTGAATAACATCGCCCTTTGAAAATCTCATACTCACCAGTCCTTTTCTTCGTTGACCATGCGGCGCCGCAGTGCCGAAGCCTTATGCGGCGCCGCGATAATGCCGTCGGTCTTATGCTGTTACTGTCAGAACAATCGCCGCTACCCACGCCACGGCAACTATAGCCACCGTAAAGAGCGTGACCGGGGTGCAGTACCAACGCGCAAGTGACTTCGGAGTTCTGCCCCAGAACCATACAAGAAATATAACCGCCGCGACCGTCATAAGCGCCGCGAGAATAATCATCACAATACCCATCATCAAATCCTCCTGTAATCTATATCACTCATCTTTTATAAAGGGAACAATATATGTATCAAACGCGCTCCCCTCTTTGTAATACGCCAGCACCCCGGTAACAGCCGCGGCTATCGCCTCCGCTGTTTCTCCGTCTGGGGTTACCCGGCTGCAAAGATTGAGAAAGCCCTCTTCCCTATCGTCATCGTACGGCTCGGTATCGCAGGTAATCACCCGTGCGTCCTCCGTCTCTTCAAACTTCTGCAGGCTATCCTCGAATTTCTCCTGCTCCGCTATGAGTGTGAACACCGTCACGACGATAAGCTCGCCGGAGTCCTCATCATATGCAAACGATACCATCGAGCGCTGCCTGTCGCACAGGGGCAAGAGCTCAAAGTTGTACGAAAGAACGCCCTCGAGGAAGAACATATCCCCCTCGCACGGACCGCACTCCTCACAGAGAAGCTTTACCGGGATACCGGTTGCCTCTGAAACGCCCTTCGTAACCGCCCTTTCAAACTGTTTTTGTGTCATCCGGTATTTCTCCTTTTAATTACTGTATAACCCTGTGTTATACTATTTTACTCAAAATTTGAGTAATTGTCAATACTCAATCTGTGAGTATTCACGATATTTCGCGTCACGACCTGCGCAGAATCACCTCCTGCTTTGCAGTATCTATCATCCACAGCGGGAAGTAGTCATCAAAGCAATGTGTATGCACCGCACGGAACCCGTTGCATATTGCGTCGTCCGTCTTTTCCTCCGGATGAAGCCTGCAATATGATGTTACCAGCGACATTACGCCGTTCGTCTCTGCGGTGTGCTCAACCTCCGTGCAGCAGAAGGACGACGAAACCTCAAAGCAGCGGGTCCCCTGCGCGAAGAAGAAATCTCCCGGTGCGTCGCCGTCCCCATCGAGCTTTCCATGCTTTTCGAGTATGCTTATGAGTCTCGGAATCACATTCTGCTCGATATTCTCCGCCGTCAGCGTGCCGCACACAAGCTCTGCATCATACCGGAGGAAATCGGGCACCGCTCCGCCGTATGACTCTCCGACGATTATACCGGAGTCGTTCGGCACTCTCCAGACGCCGGCATCCTCCGGGTCATATGTCCCCGGATCCTTGAATCCCATATCGAACCGGGTGTTTGCCGTGATTGCAATCGTTACCTTATCCTTATCAACAACAGCTACCATTCTTATGCCTCCAACATTTTGAATTTGCGCTCTGCCGTATCCGTAAAGCAATACGGCGCCGAGACCAATATCGTTCTTCTCTCCATCTCACGCAGTACCTCTGCCATAGCAGCCTCCTTATTGTCGGATGCCGGAATCATGTCCGCGCGCAGGAGGGCGAACTCCGTCAGCTTGCCTATCACGGCGTACCTCTCCACCTTCGATACCGAGAAGTCCGTGTCAATGTAGAAGAGCCTGTCCCCCTGAGCTATCAGGAAGGTTGTAAGCATTGCGGAATTGCCGTTCTTCGCAGCCTCCTTATTCAGCTGACCCGCATCGGACAGCCGCGCGTACAGCCGCGGGATAATCTCCTGCATCAGATACCGCTTCGTAAGCTTGTCCTCCCCGAGGGAGTCAAACCACTCTTCATTGAAGAAAAGCACCTCTGCCGTCTGTATTATCCCGCTGAACCCTATCGTAATCCCATGCCCGATATGTCGGACGGCTCCTCCGCTTCCTGCTCCGCTCACACGATACTTGAAATTTTTGGTTTTACTCTGCGTATCCGAGGCAAACAGCACCCTGTCACCGTCTATGTAAGCCACAACCATATTCATCCTCTCCTTTCGTCATTTACAATATGAATCCGCCCGCTCTTTGTATCCATGTATACAATCGGGAACTGCCGCTTTCCGAGGCACTCCTCCTTCATCCGGTAAATTTCGCGTATACGCTCCTCTCCCTTAAGTTCCCGTGTTCTGTCAAGCAATGCAAACTCGAGCTGATCGTTGGCACATAAGGAATGATACTCTCCAAGCTCATACACTGTTGTTTCTCCGAGACAGGCAAACGCCCGCTCTCCCCTCATAACCACGGTGGCAGTGGTTGACAGTGGGGTCTTACCGTATCCGTAGTCCGAAAGTGCCTCTTTGATCTGCGGGATCAGATTTACGAACAGCGACTTTTCGTCGAGTTTTTCCGGTGCCTCTATGTTGCCGTACCGCACCGCGTCTGCCACCGTGCTATTCATTGTATCGAATCCTATAACGGTCTTACCGTCTGAGAGCCCGAACATAGGGATATTTTCCTCCGCCTCCTCAATTGCTCCTTTCACATCAAATTCATTGTCTAACACTCTGATTGCCATGAATACATTGCCATTTTCCTTGAAAACTATCATTTTCTGTCCTCCGTTATCCTGTATTCGGAATCCGCGGTATCGATAAGCACGAACGGTCCGCTGACATTCGTGTCATACCTTTCCGCGAGGCGCAGAGCAGACATAAGCTTCTCCTCTGCACTCCTTTTGTCATTTTCGTCGCAGAACACGGCATCTGCGGCAAATTTCCCGCATCCTATCGCCG
Source organism: uncultured Clostridia bacterium (assembly GCA_937914815.1). Lineage (GTDB taxonomy): Bacteria > Bacillota > Clostridia > Oscillospirales > CAG-272 > UBA1740. The sequence continues at coordinate 3,272 of CALDMI010000313.1, read as the reverse complement.
CGCAGACGGGTATCTCAAACACCCCGAGCGTTCTGGAAATCTGAAACAGTCCGTCCCCCTGAGCAAGCAGGAACCCGCCGGTCATTTTCATATCCGGCGACCCATCCTTCTCCAAAAGTCCCTTCTCACGAAGCTCCCGTATCAGCTTCGGGAGAATTACCGTTACAAGAAACCGCTTTGTAAGCTTTCCCTCCGGCATATCCGAAAACCATTCCGGATGCTTTGAGAGGGAGTTTGTGGCATTCACTGACCCTGCGTGCCCGACGATTACCCCACACGGCATTCGCGTTATCTTCAGGTTTGTTTTACCTGTAAGGTTCATTTTGCGATAGCCGCCGGTCGCCTGTGTGTCTGCTCCGAACAGGACCTTCCCGCCGGATTTTACTGCAATTACAAGACTCATTTTCACATACCTCCGTTCTTCGGAAGACAGTATACGCCCATATGTGACACTATTCATGTTGGATTAAAAAACGGGCGATAAAAAACTTTTATTTTCCCCGTGAGTGTAAGGCGGCGTGCCGTACAGGACGGCAATAACCCTTGCTTGTTCGCGCGTCATCGGCAAGATTAACCCCGTTGGGGTATAATCAGCTTTGCATGCAGCAATTCTATACCCTTTAAGGTATGATTTTATAGTTAAAGCCTTGACAATATACCCGTTAGGGTGTATTATAATATTGCTATGAATAAAATCAGTATGTTTATAAAAGAAAAAAGAAAAGAAGCAGGACTCACGCAGGAGGAATTTGCAATCCGCTCGGGGCTTGGGCTTCGCTTTGTCAGAGAGCTGGAACAGGGAAAGGAAACAGTCAGAATGGACAAGGTGAATCAGGCGCTCGCCATGTTCGGCGCGGTTGCGGTCCCCGGCAGGCTGTCCGACGAAAAAAAGGAGGGCGACTGAATGGAATCTGAAGCCCGTGCAGAGGCGCTGATATAATCTTTACTTATAAAACTTAAAAATAAAAAGAAGCAGCCCGGAATGTTCCACGACATTCCGGGTTGTTTTCTATGTATGATTATTTTGCGGACATAGACGAATTTATAATTTCAAGTTCTATCCGATTACTCGATTGAAAAGTTTCCCTGAAATATTCTTGTTTTACGATTTTCGCATTTACCTATCATATTCGCGCTGAAAGCCGCAATTCCCACATACATACAGAAATTTCTTTTTGCCGAGAGCTCCCCCAATCAATCCAAGAGGACCGAGCAGAAATCCGCCCAATGCCGCTTTTCCTACACTGAAACCTTTTCTCTGTTCATCAATGCATCGCCACATCACGCTTTCCCCGCACACAGGGCATTTTGTCGGTGCTGACATTATTTGCTCCTTTCATCTTTGCAAATTCAGATTTAATGTGTTTTGTTCCAATTTTCATTTGCCTCTCTGTAACAACTCCAGCACACTTCATATCCGCCGCTATGTCCGTCTGCTTTTCTGCCACAAAAATCGCATTTCCCGTCATTATGATCTGCCAGTTCACCGCAAGAAGCCATCGCGAAAATACATGTTATCAATACTAGAACAGTTAAAAATCTCTTCATCATTTAGTCTCCTTTTTTTACTTCAAAAATATAATCGTATACTTCACAAAAAACAATATCCGTATTTGTATGTCGCATTTATGTTAGGACATGTAACTTTATCGTTTCGATTCTTTGTAATACCTGCACTTTTCCGGGCAATCCGGTTTCCAGTTATCACACACTTCAGAAATTTTCGTTTTGGTAATCGGATGTAACATAGAATGAATATTTACATCTTCGTTCTCCTTTCCGCAATAAATCTTTTCGTCTTTAACCATAAGTAAAATTGAATGTGTCATATTACCTCCTACCTCATGAAAACTTGTTTTTTGTGAAATTCTATTTAATTATAACACCATTCGGTGTTTATGTCAACACCTTATGGTGTTTTTGTATTAAAATAACAAAAAAACGGGAGCAAACGATTTGTATACTCGAATAAGAGATCTGCGCGAGGACAGAGACAAAACGCAGGCGGAGGTTGCCGCCGACATTGGACTTTACACAACAACCTACCAAAGGTACGAGCGGGGAGAACGGGAAATCCCGCTCGATATAGCTATATGTCTTGCGCGGTACTATAATGTCTCGCTCGATTATATTGCCGGGCTGATATCGGTGCCGCGTGCCCTCAACCGGTAAGAGTTTGTTTGTTCATTTCCTTGGATATTAACATCACAAAAGCCTCTGTGGCGGTTTACCGTCACAGAGGCTTTTGTTAATCGGCAGGCGTGTATCAATTTTGCGGGCATATGAGCCGCGAAGCACGCCTTTTTTTTGCACTTTTGCGCTTTTAATACTTCACATATTCTGAATTCGGATGAAGAATATCAAATATCAGTGCAAACAGAAATGAAGTATACAAAGCGGCGGAAGTGCCTTTCTATATCCATGCAGACTTTCGTATATCCGGGGCGGTTTTTTTATACACGCCCGGGGGATTATGATATTTTCCAGTTGCGGCTCGCGGTCTGGATATCAACCATATGCCTGTAAATTCCGTTCCGCGCGTAGAGCTCCTCCGGGGCGCCCTGCTCGGCGACGACGCCGTCCGAAAGCACGACTATCTTATCCGCGCCGGCGACGGTGCGCATACGGTGCGCTATTACAAGCACGGTTTTATTCTTTATGAGCCTTGAGAGTGCGGTCTGAATAAGCGTCTCGTTCTCTACATCGAGGCTCGCCGTCGCCTCATCGAGGAGGATTATCGGCGCGTCCTTGAGAAACGCTCTGGCTATTGATATTCTCTGCCGCTCGCCCCCCGAGAGCTCGCAGCCGTTCTCGCCTATGTTGGTATTCCACTTATCCGGCAGCCGCTCGGCAAATTCACAGCAGTTCGCGAGCTTTGCCGCCGCGAGGACCTCCTCATCCGTCGCGCCCTTTTTGCCGAGGCGGATGTTCTCCATTATCGTATTGTCAAACAGTGTGACATCCTGAAAGACTATCGAATAGAGGCTCATGAGTTTCTCCGGGTCGGTCTCGCGGACATCCATGCCGCCGACGGTTATTTTGCCCTTCTGATTATCCCAGAAGCGGGCGGCAAGGCGGGACACAGTCGTCTTTCCTCCGCCGGACGGACCGACGAGCGCCGTGACCTCCCCCTGCTTTGCCGTAAAGGAGACATCGCGGAGCACCGTCTCGCCGTCGTTATAGGAGAAACCGACATGGTCGAAAACTATGTCACAGCCGTCGTTTGTTAGTTCCTCACTTCCGGTCTGAACCGGGTGCTCGAGTATCTCGTT